>CALKVR010001268.1 GCA_938004815.1 uncultured Polyangiaceae bacterium
TGGCGGCGACCGCGGTCATGGTGACGGCGGGGCCGCCGAGGTTGATGACGCGCTGCTTGGGGCCGGCGGCGAGGGCGTCGGCGGCCACGGTGCCGATGTCCTTGGTGGCGATCATGTCGATCGGAAGATCGGCGGGGAGGAAGCTCGGGAGGACGCCGCCGGGCAGGCCCGCGAGCGACTGGCCGAGGTTCTCCATGAAGAAGCCGGCGCGGATGAACGTCGACTTGGTGGAGGCGATCTCACCGAGCTGCTTCTCGAGGACGTAGAGGCCCGCGATGGGGCCGGTGCCGCTCGGGAGGTTGGCGCCGACCGACGAGAGGAGGACCGCGTGGGGCACCTTGGCGTCGCGCACCGCGGTGGCGATCGAGGCGCTGGTCGCGTCTTGGTACGCGCGAAAGCTCTTCTCGCCGTACGCGGGCGGCAAGAGGAGGTAGACGCCCTCGGCTCCGTCGAGCGCCTTGGTGAAGGCCTTGGTGTCGCGCAGATCGGCGACGGCGACGTCGGCCCCCTTGGCCGCGAACGGCGCGCCCTTTTGCGCGTCGCGAACGACGACGCGCACCTTTTTGCCGCGCGCGAGCAGCGCCTCGGCAGCGACCTTGCCAGTGTTCCCCGTGACTCCGTTGATGACGATCATGACGAGAAGCTAAGCCCGCACCATGCATCCGACCAATGCATTGCTGCTATCATTGTCATGCACGGCATGAATCTATCCGGGGTCGATCTGAACCTGCTCCTCGTCCTGCGCGCGCTCCTCGCCGAGCGGAGCGTGACGCGAGCGGCGCGTGTCGTTGGCCTGAGCCAGCCCGCGACGAGCCACGCCCTCGCGCGCCTTCGCGCCCTCGTCGGCGATCCGCTGCTGGTTCGCTCCGGCAAGACCCTCGTCGCGACGCCGCGGGCCGAGGCGCTGCGAGCGCCGATCGAGGCCGCGCTCGCGGGCATCGAGACCGCCCTGGCCGCGCCCGAGGCGTTCGATCCCGAGCAGGCGCGGCGCACGTTCACGTTGGGGACGAGCGACTACGGCTCGTTCGTGCTGCTGCCGCCCTTGCTGACGCGCCTCTCGAAGCGGGCGCCGCACGTGGGCCTCCGGGTCCTCGAGCTCGCGGGCCGCTCCGTCGACGAGCTCCTGGGCTCGGGCGCGATCGACGTGGCGTTCATGCCCGTGCTCCGCGCTCCCTACGCGCCGGGCACCTACCGGCAGCGCCTCTTCGGCGAGCGCTTCGTCGTCCTGGCTCGCAAGGGCCACCCCCGCGTCAAGGCGCGTCTGGGCCTCCGCACGTACACCGAGCTGCCGCACGCGTTCGTCGCGCCCGGCGGCACGGGCCGCGGCATCGTCGACGACGTGCTCGAGCAGCGGGGCCTCTCGCGGCGGGTCGCGCTCCAGTTGCCGGGGTTTCTCGTCGCGCCCGAGGTGGTGGCGCGCTCGGATCTGATCGTGACGTTGGCCGAGCGCGTGGCCCGGCGCTTCGCCGAGCGCCTGCCGCTCCGGGTGTTCGCGCCGCCGGTCCCGCTGCCGGGCTTCGAGCTCGAGCAGGTGTGGCACGAACGCGTGCATGTCGACCCTGCGCACGCCTGGTTGCGTGGCGAAATTGCGCTCGCGGCGAAGGACATCTGATCCGCACGCAGCAGTGCTAGGCAAGAGGGCATGGACGCCCGCGACGCCCTCCTCGACGACCCGCAGCTGAGGCCGTTCCTCCCGCTGCTCTACGTGGCCTGGGCCGACGGCGATCTGCTGGACACCGATCGATCGGCGATCGCCGACCACCTGGCGAAGCAGCCGTGGCTCCGCCCCGCGGCGCGCTCGGCCCTCGCGGCGTGGCTCGCCGCATCGCGCCCGCCAAGCAGGCCCTCGAGCGCGCGGTGGGGACGCTCGCGCCGGCGGCGCGTCAGAGCTTGGCGTCGATCGCGGGCGCGCTCTCTCATGACGAGGCGACGGTGCGCGCCGCCGACGAGCTCGCCAAGATGCTCGCCCTCGACGTGGTGGAGCCGGCCGCGCAGGGCGTCGCCCCCGTCGCGGTCGAGGCGCTGCCGGAGCCTCGCGTCGGCGCGGGTGCGCTCGCGGCGGTGCTCGACGGCGACCACGCTCCCTTGCGGGCGCGTATCCGCGCGTTCCTCGACGACCCGAAGATGCGCGCCTACGGCCTCGAGCCCGAGCCGCACCGCGCCCTCGTCCGCGACTGGCTCGGGGCGCTCGCCGCGATTGGCGTGGGCCAGCTCGCCTTTCCCGGCGTGACGACCGAGGAGCCCGATCTGCGCGCGTTCATGGTGGCGTTCGAGACGCTCGCCCACGGTGATCTGTCTCTCTTGGTGAAGTGCGGGGTGCAGTTCGGCCTCTTCGGCGGGAGCGTCTACTTTCTCGGAACGGCCAAGCACCACGCCATGCTGCCGTTCGTCGCTTCGCTCGAGATCCCCGGGTGCTTCGCGATGAGCGAGGTCGGTCACGGGTCGAACGTCTCGGACCTCGAGACGGTGGCGCGCTACGACCACGACGCGCGCGAGATCGTCGTGCACACCCCGCGCGAGTCGGCGCGCAAAGAGTGGATCGGCGGGGCGGCGCGTGACGCGCGCATGGCCACCGTCTTCGCGCAGCTCGAGGTCGCGGGCGCCCGCCACGGTGTACACGCGGTTCTCGTCCCGATCCGCGACGAGCACGGCGCCGCGCTGCCCGGGGTGCGCACCGGCGACTCGGGGCACAAGATGGGCCTCAACGGCGTCGACAACGGCCGGCTCTGGTTCGACGGCGTCCGGGTGCCGGTCTCCAACTTGCTCGACCGGTTCGCTCGGATCGACGCGAGCGGCGCCTACCACAGCCCGATCGCGAGCCCCGGCCGGCGGTTCTTCACGATGCTGGGCACGCTCGTCGGCGGCCGCGTCTGCGTCGGCAGCGCGGGCGTCTCGGTCGCCGCCACCGCGCTCGCGATCGCGGTCCGCTACGCAGCGTCACGGCGACAGTTCGGCCCCGCCGAGGGCCGCGAGGTTCCGCTCCTCGCCTACCCGTCGCACCAGCGCCGCCTCTTGCCCGCGCTCGCGACGACGTACGTGCTTCGATTCGCGTTCGAGCGCCTACGTGATCGGTTCGCCGAGGTGCACGCCGCAGCCGACCCCGACACCCGCGAGCTCGAGGCCGAGGCCGCGGGGCTGAAGGCCATCGCGACGTGGCACGCCACGCGGACGGTCCAGCAGTGCCGCGAGGCGTGCGGCGCGCAAGGCTACCTCTCGGTGAACCGCCTGCCCGATCTCAAGGCCGACAGCGACGTCTTCTCCACGTTCGAAGGCGACAACACCGTACTTCTCCAGCTCGTCGCCAAGAGCCTGCTGACGCGGTTCGGCAAGCGCCTCGAGGACGGCGGCGTGGGGGCGCTGCTTCGCATGGTCGGCGGCATCGCCGTCACCGCCGTCCGCGACAAGAACCCCCTCGCCGCCCGCGAGAGCTCGCGCGCGCACCTGCGCGATCGGCGGTTTCACCTCGCCGCGCTCGCGCACCGTGAAAGGGTCTTGGTCCGCTCGGCCGCGATGCGGATGAAGAAGCGCGTGAAGGGCGAGGGGGGCGCCCACGCGGCTCTCCTCGCTGTGCAAGAGCACATGATCGAGGCCGCACGCGCTTACGTCGACCGCCTCGCCCTCGAGTGGTTCGAGGCGCGCTCGGCAAAGGTGGCCGACGCCGAGGCGCGCGCGACCCTCGATCGCCTGGGCGATCTGCACGCCCTGTCGCTCCTCGAAGAGCACGCGGCGTGGTACCTCGAGGACGGCTACTTCGAGGCGTCCAAGGCGCGCGCCATCCGCAAAGAGGTCGAGGCGCTCATGGGCGAGCTCACCCCCGACGCGCGCGCGCTCGTCGACGCGTTCCAGATCCCCGACGCGTGCTTGGCAGCGCCGATCGCTTTCTTCGACCCGGCCCACCCGCGGTTCGGGTGAGTCTCGACACCGCCGTTTCTCGAGGAGAAGACCATGATCTACGTAGAAGGCTTCGTCGCCCCCGTCCCCAACGCCAACAAGGAGGCCTACCGAAAGCACGCCGCCGACGCGGTCCCCCTCTTCAAGGAGTTCGGCGCGACGCGGATGGTCGAGATGTGGGGCGACGACGTGCCGGACGGCAAGGTCACCGATTTCAAGCGCTCGGTGCGCGCGATCGGCGACGAGAATGTCATTTTCTCGTGGCTCGAGTACCCGTCCCGGGCCGCGCGTGACGCGGCGACCGACAAGATCATGTCGGATCCGCGCATGAAGGCGATGGGCGCGTCGATGCCCTTCGACGGCCAGCGCATGATCGTGGGCGGCTTCGCGGCCATCCTCGACGACTCCGGCGGCGGGCGGATGGGCTACGCCGACGGCTACTTGATCGCGGTGCCGACCAAGAACAAGGAGGCCTACTTGAAGCTCGCGGTCATGGCCTCGGAGGTGTTCCGCGACCACGGCGCAGTGCGCGTCGTCGAGGCGTGGGGTGACGACGTGCCGACCGGCAAGGTCACCGACTACCGTCGCGCCGTCCAGGCAACAGATGACGAATCCGTCGTCTTCTCGTGGATCGAGTGGCCCTCGAAGGCCGTGCGCGACGAGGGGATGAAGACGTCGATGGAGGATCCGCGGATGAAGCACGACCCGAGCGGGTCGCCGTTCGACGGCAAGCGGATGATCTTCGGCGGCTTCGTGCCGCTCGTCGACGAATAGTCAGCTCGGCTTGATCCCGAAGAGAAACGCGTCGCGCAGCGCGCTCTCGCTCTCGTCGCGCACGACGAGCACGAGCACGCGCTGCGCGTCGATCCACAGCCGCCCGTAGCGGGGCGGCCCCGACTTGCAGGACGTCTCGAAGCGGGTGGTGACGAGCTTGTCGGTCTCGACCTGGCCGGTGAGCCGCAGATCTTTCTGGCAAGAGACGCCGGCGTGGCCGACGACGATCTTGACCATCGCTTGGTGGTCGACCTTGTTCGGTCGTGGCAGCTCGGTGATCTCGTAGACGGCGCCGCCGCGCGTCGCCCGGTACGTGCGTGACTTGGCCTGTGCATCGAGCACCGCCTCGGGCGGCATGAGCATCGTCACGCCCCAGGTCTCGTCGGTCACGGGCTGCCACCCCTCGGGGCCGCCCTTGGCGACCGGCGCCTGCGCCTCGCCGCGCTGGCATCGCTGCATCCGGGTGAACGCGTCGACGCACGAGGACGAGACGACGCTGTCGCAGAACGAGTCCTTGGTCGTCAGCTGGCAGAGAAACGCGCTCTCGGCCTGCGCCTCGCAGCCCTTCGACTTGGCCTCCTGCTGAGCGCACTGGGCGCGGCACGCCTCGTCGCGACCCTTCGGGCAACTGCTCGCGACGCGCTCGCAGAGCCTGTCGCACGCGTCGCGCACCCGCGTGTCGGCGGGGGCCGCGGCGGTCGAGGCGGCCGGCGGGGCCGACTCGACCGGAGGCGCCTCGACCGGCGCCGCCTCGCTCTCGACCGCGACCGACGGAGCCGTCGTCGGCTCGGTCGGCCCCGACGCTGCCGGCGCGCACCCGAGGAGCAGCATCATGGGAGAGCAGCGGAGCGCGCGGGCAGCGGTCGTGATCATGGACCGGTCATCTTACGTCGAACCGGTCGAGGTTCATCACCTTGGTCCACGCGGCGACGAAGTCCTGAACGAACTTCTCGCCCGCGTCGGCGGCGCCGTACACCTCGGAGATCGCGCGCAGCTGCGAGCTGGAACCAAACAGGAGATCGACGCGCGTCGCCGTCCACTTCGTGGCGCCGCTGGCGACGTCTTTGCCCTCGAACGCCTCTTTCGCGTCGGACGTCGCCTTCCACGCCGTGCGCATGTCGAGCAGGCTCTTGAAGAAGTCGTTCGTGAGGGTGCCGGGCTTGTCGGTGAAGACGCCCGCCTTGCTCCCGGCGTGGTTCGCGCCGAGCACGCGCAGCCCACCCACGAGCACCGTCATCTCGGGCGCGGTCAGGGTGAGGAGCTGCGCCTTGTCGATCAGCAGATCCTCGGGCCGCACGGTGTGCTTGCCCCGCAGGTAGTTGCGGAACCCGTCGGCGTAGGGCTCGAGGACCGCGAACGACTCCGCGTCGGTCTGCTCTTGTGTCGCGTCGGTGCGGCCCGGCGTGAACGGCACCGTGATGTTGTGCCCGGCGGCCTTGGCCGCCTGCTCGATCGCAGCCGAGCCACCGAGCACGATGAGATCGGCGAGCGACACCTTCTTGCCGCCGGACGCGCCCGCGTTGAACTTCTGCTGGATACCCTCCAGGGTCTTGAGCACCTTGGCGAGCTCGGCGGGCTGGTTGACCTCCCAGTCCCTCTGGGGGGCGAGGCGGATGCGCGCGCCGTTGGCGCCGCCGCGCTTGTCGGAGCCACGGAACGTCGACGCCGACGCCCACGCCGTCGAGACGAGCTGCGACACCGTCAGCCCCGACGCGAGGAGCTGGCTCTTCAGCGAGGCGACGTCCTTGTCGTCGACGAGCGGGTGGTCGACGGCCGGTACCGGGTCCTGCCAGATCAGCTCCTCGGCCGGCACCTCGGGCCCGAGGTAGCGAGCGCGCGGCCCCATGTCGCGGTGGGTGAGCTTGAACCACGCGCGAGCGAACGCGTCGGCGAACGCAGCCGGGTCGGCCATGAAGCGCCGCGAGATCTTCTCGTAGGCCGGGTCGAACCGCAGCGACAGATCGGTCGTGAGCATGCCCGGCGCGATGCGGCGGTTGGGATCGTGAGCGTGGGGGACGGTGCCGTCACCGGCCGCGCCCTTCGGCGTCCACTGGTGGGCGCCGGCCGGGCTCTTCGTCAGCTCCCACTCGTAGTTGAAGAGGTGCTCGAAGAAATCGTTGCTCCACTTGGTCGGCGTCTTGGTCCAGGTGACCTCGAGCCCGCTCGTGATCGCGTCACCCGCGTGGCCGGTGCCGAACGAGCTCTTCCAGCCGAAGCCCAGGGCCTCGATGTCGGCGCCCTCGGGGTCGGCCCCGACGTGACC
>CALKVR010001269.1 GCA_938004815.1 uncultured Polyangiaceae bacterium
GGCGTCAGGAGAGGGCGCCGTTGCTGCCGCTGCCGCCGCCCTCGGTGCCGCCACTGTCGGGCGTGGTGTCGGGGCTGCTGTCGGGCGGGCTGTCGGCCGCGCTTTCGGGCGGCGACGACGGCGGAGGCGTCGAGGCCGTCGAGCCGGGCTCTTCGCGGGTGTCGAAGACCTCGATGGCGACGATGCGCTCGCCTTCGGCGACCGTCATGAGGCGCACACCCTGGGCGTTGCGGCCCGTCTCCCGGACGTCGGATGCGCGGATGCGAAGCATCTGGCCCTGATCGGTGACGAGCAGGACCTCGTGCTCGGCCTTGACGATGGCGACGCCCACGACCGGGCCGTTGCGATCGCTCGCGTCGATGAGGATGACGCCCTTGCCGCCGCGGCTCTGGAGGCGGAAGTCATCGAGGGGCGTCTGCTTGCCGTAGCCGTGCTCGCAAACGGCGAGGACGCGGTCCTCACCGCTCGACGCGACGCACAGGCCGACGACCACGTCGCCGTCGACGAGCTCGACGCCTTTGACGCCCGCGGTGGCGCGGCCCATCGGTCGAACCTCTTTTTCGTCGAAGCGAATCGACATGCCGCCGCGGGTCGCGATCACGAGCTCGCGCGTGCCGTCGGTGATGACGGCGGAGTGCAGCTGATCGTTCTCCTCGATCTTGACCCCGATGATGCCCTTCTCGCGGTAGTTCTCGTAGTCCGAGAGCTCGGTCTTCTTGATCTGGCCGCGCTTGGTCAGGGTGACGACGTACTTGCCCGCCTCGAAGCCGGGTACCGGCGTGATGGCCGCCACCTTCTCGCCCTGGGCGAGCCCGACGAAGTTCACGATCGCGCGGCCCTTGGCGTTCCGCGGCGCGCTCGGGATCTCGTAGACCTTCTTGACGTACACCTTCCCCTTGTCGCTGAAGAAGAAGACGAACGTGTGGGTGCTCGCCACGAAGAGCTGGCTCACCCAGTCCTCGTCGCGCGCCTCCATCCCGATCTTGCCCTTGCCGCCGCGGCGCTGCGCTCGGTACTCGCTGACGGGCGTACGCTTGACGTAGCCGCCGTGCGAGATCGTGACGACCATGTCCTCTTCTTGGATCAGGTCCTCGACCTGGATCTCGGCCTCGTTCGGGACGATCTCGGTGCGGCGCGCGTCGGCGAACTTCTGCTTGATCTCTTCGAGCTCCATCACGATGACGTTTCGGAGAAGCTCGGGTGACGCGAGGATCGCGCGGAGCCGTTCGATCTCGGTCATGAGCTCGCCGTACTCCTTGGCGAGCTTGTCGCGCTCGAGGCCGGTGAGCCGGGCGAGGCGCATGTCGAGGATGGCCTTGGCCTGGCGTTCGCTGAGGAAGTAGTCGCCCTTTGCGTCGGCGGCGGCGGCCTCGGCCTCGGGGCGCCCGGCGCGGCGCAAGAGCTCGCCCAGACCCCGCAGCGGCAGGGCCATCAAGCCGTGGCGCGCCTCTTCCGGGTCCTTGGACTTGCGGATCGTCTCGACGATGCGATCGATGTCGCTCGTCGCGACGCCGAGGCCCTCGGTCAGCTCGAGCTGAGCCTCGGCCTGACGCAGCTCGAAGCGGGTGCGGCGGGTGACGACCTCACGGCGGTGCTCGATGAAGTGCTCGAGCGTCTGCTTGAACGTGAGGACCTCGGGCCGGCCGTTCGCGATCGAGAGGTTGATGACGCCGAACGTGCTCTGGAGATCGGTGAGCCGGTAGAGCTGGTTCAGGATGACCTGCGGGAACACGTCGCGCTTGAGTTCGATGACGACGCGCATGCCCTCGCGGTCGCTCTCGTCGCGGACCTCGCTGATGCCCTCGATCCTTTTGTCGCGGATGCACTCGGCGATCTTCAAGACCAGGCGGGCCTTGTTCACCTGGTAGGGGATCTCGGTGATCACGATCTGCTCGCGCTCACCCTTCGCCATCTTCTCGACGTGCGACTTGCCGCGGACGACGATGGCCCCGCGGCCCGTCTTGTAGGCGAGCTCGATGCCGACCTTGCCGAAGATGATCCCTCCGGTCGGGAAATCGGGCCCCGGGCACATGTGCATGAGGTCGTCGATCGAGACCTCGGGGGTCTTCATCACGGCGATGGTGCAGTCGATGATCTCGCCCAGGTTGTGGGGCGGGATGTTGGTCGCCATGCCTACGGCGATGCCGCCCGCGCCGTTGACGAGGAGCTGCGGGAACTTGGCTGGCAGGACGGTGGGCTCGAGCTCGGAGTCGTCGTAGTTCGGCGCGAACTCGACCGTCTCTTTGTCGATGTCGTCGAGGAGCTCGACCGCCGCGCGCGAGAGGCGCGACTCGGTGTAACGCATGGCGGCCGGCGAATCGCCGTCGACCGAGCCGAAATTGCCCTGCCCGTCGATCAGCGGGTAGCGCAGGCTGAAGGTCTGCGCCATGCGGACGAGCGCGTCGTAGACCGAGGCGTCGCCGTGCGGGTGGTACTTGCCGAGCACGTCGCCGACCACGCGCGCGCACTTC
>CALKVR010001270.1 GCA_938004815.1 uncultured Polyangiaceae bacterium
CGATGCGCAGCCCCGGCTCGAGGGTGAGGCGCGCCAGCTTGGCCCGCTCGTTCGTCCTGAAGCCCTGGCCTCCTGACGAGCGATCTTGGCCGCCGCGGTATTCGCGCTCGGCTCGCTCCTCGCGACCGGGGCCAGCGGCGCCGCTTCCGGCGAGTCGCTCCTCTCCCCGCGACGGGCTGCCAGCACCACACCCTCGACCGGCGGAATGGGCGCCGGCCTTGGACAGCCGCGTGGCGGTGGCGGAATGGGAGCCATGGGAGGGAGCTCGGGCGGAGGAGCGATGGGCGGCGCCTCGTCCGCGATGTCGCCGATGACCGACGCGAGCACGTTCGCCGGGACGGCGGGCCCTGGTGCCGCCGGCCCGGCGGTCCCGCTCGGCCAGCTCGCGGACATCGAGGCGGTCCTCGGCCCGCCGATGATCAAGAGCGAGCTCGGCCGGCTCGCGGGTTGGATCTACATCGACACCCAAGGACGGGACGTCGGCGGCTATGTGGACGAAGCCAAGGCGGCGGTCGCCGCCAAGGTCACGCTGCCGCCCGGGTACACCGTGAAATGGACCGGCCAATACGAGCTCCTCGAGCGGGTTCGCGGGAGGCTCGCCTACATCTTGCCGCTCACGCTAGGGCTCATCATCGCCATTCTGTACGTCAACTTTCGCGGCGTAGGGCAGACGCTGCTCGTCCTGCTTTCGGTTCCCTTCGCGGCCGTCGGATCCATCTGGACGCTCGCCGCGCTCGGCTTCAACACGTCGATCGCGGTCTGGGTGGGGATGATCGCCCTCCTCGGCGTGGCGGCAGAGACGGCGAGCGTGATGATCGTCTACCTGGAGGAAGCCTGGACCGAGGGCCGCGCCTCCGGGCGCATCCATGACACGAGCTCCCTCGTCGATGCAGTCGTCGAGGCCGGCTCGCTCCGCGTGCGGCCGCTCCTCATGACCGTGCTCACGAACGTGTTCGGCCTCTTGCCGATCCTCTTCGATCAGGGCGTTGGCGCCGACGTTGCCAAGCGCATCGCCGCACCGATGTGGGGCGGGCTCGTTTCGCTCACGCTGCTGACGCTCATTGTCGTGCCGTGCGCGTACGCCGTCTGGCGGACCTGGCATCTGCGTACGACGACCGTGCCGTCTTCCGCGGAGAGGTAGCGATGCTAGAAAGCGACGTTCCCTTCGGTGCTCGAGCTTGTTCGTGCCCCGATCTCCATCACCCCACACGCTACGTCGTCCTCACTGGCGGACCGGGCGCGGGCAAGACGGCCGTGCTCGAGCTCGTACGCCGCTCGCTCTGCCGGCACCTCGCACTCTTGCCCGAAGCCGCGAGCATCGTCTTCGGTGGCGGTTTCCCTCGCCGATCGGACGCCGCCTCGCGCGCCGCCTCGCAGCGATGCATTTTTCATGTCCAGCACGAGCTCGAAGAGCTCGTGCGCGGCGACGCCCGCGCCGCGGTGGCGCTCTGCGACCGCGGCAAGCTCGACGGGCTCGCCTATTGGCCGGGTGAGGAAGGCGACTTCTTCGACCAGATGTGCACCACGCGCGAAGCGGAGCTCGGCCGTTACCACGCCGTCATTCATCTCCGTCCCCCCGAGGGGACCACGTACGATCGCAGCACGAACCGTCTTCGCATCGAGGACGCCGAGCAGGCGCGCGCAGTCGACGATCGTATCGAGCACGCCTGGCGCGGACACCCGAACCGCCACTTCGTAGCGAGCACCGCGGGGTTCCTGGAGAAAGCGCTGGCGGCCTTTCGGCTCATCCGCGACGAGCTGCCGCCGTGCTGCCGCGCACACGTGGAGCTCGCACCTGGCGGGGGTGCCGCGTCGTGACGTCCGACCGCGCCGGCCTCGACGATGCGACCGCAGCGGCCCGGCTCCGCGACGTCGGGCCCAACACCATACGCCGCGTCAAGCCGACCCCGGCGTGGTTGGTGTTCCTCGGGCAGTTCAAGAGCCCGGTGATCCTCCTCCTCTTCGCGGCATGTCTCGTCAGCGCCATGCTGGGCGAGGTGGTCGACGCGATCGCCATCCTTGCCATCGTCCTGCTGAACGGGGCGATCGGCTTCTTCCAGGAATACCGGGCAGAGAAGGCAGTCCTCGCCCTCCGCGCGCTGACCGCGCCGCGCGCGCGCGTGCGCCGCGAAGGCAAGGCGCGGGTCATCTCCGCGTCGGAGGTCGTCGCGGGTGATCTGCTGGTCCTCGAAGCCGGCGACATCGTCGCCGCGGACGCGCGTCTGCTCGAGGCGCACGCTCTCTCTACGAACGAGGCGGCGCTGGCTGAAGAGAGCTTGACCGTCGACAAGCATGCGGGGTCGAACGACGAAGGCGCGCCGCTCGCCGAGCGCCGCGGGTCCATCTTCATGGGGACAGCAGTCGCGAGCGGGACGGGGCTGGCCGAGGTCGTCGCCACGGGGATGCGCACCGAGCTCGGCAAGATCGCCCACCTCCTCTCCAC
>CALKVR010001271.1 GCA_938004815.1 uncultured Polyangiaceae bacterium
CCTGCCGACGGCAAGGTGAAGGTGCGGTTCCGCTTCGCGGGCGCGCTCGAAGAAAAGGAGGTGCCGCTCGAGGATGTCATCAAGCTCGACGGCACGGCGAAGCTCGGGGCGCAGGTCGCCTTCAGCGAAGAAAAGGACGAGGGCACGAAGCGACGCGTGGTGTGGCGCCCGGCGAGCTTCGTGCACGCGGCCGAAGACAAGGCCTGGGTGGTCTCGTTCGGGCGCCCCCTCCGACTGCCCGCCGCGACGGTAAAGCCCATGACGGTGGGCACGCTGCACCGCGCCGGCGACAAGGTCTGGGCGGCGAACACCGAGGAGCTTCTGCCCGGCCAGGTCGTCGAGGTCCAGGACGGCGGAACGCGCTACCGAATCAAGCTAGACGACAACAGCGAGCTCACGGCCCCCCTCGAGTCCGTGACGGCGCCGCTCAAGTAGCATGCGGACGCGGCGCGTGTGGGGGTGGGGCTTCGAGGGCGACGGTCCCGACGAGCGCGCGCTCGCCTTCGCCGAGGCGAGCCTCTCCGCCGTCTTCGGCGGCACACCGGTGCGCCGCGACCCGCCCGAGGCATCGGCGATTCGACTCCGTGAGCCGCGCGTCCCCGCCCTCAGCGGGCTCGAAGATCTGCTCTCGTGTTCGACGTCGGAGCGGGCGCTCCACGCCGCCGGCCGCTCGTACCGCGATCTCGCGCGCACGTGTCGCGGGCGGTTCGATCACCCGCCCGACTGGGTCGCGTACCCCAAGACCGAGGCCGACGTCGCCCGCATCCTCGAGGCGGCGAGCGCGGCCCGCGTGGCCGTGATTCCGTTCGGCGGCGGGACGAGCGTCTGCGGGGGCGTCGAGCCCGTCGTGGGCGAGGCCTTCGCAGGTACACTCTCGCTCGACCTCCGCGAGCTCTCGAGCGTCCTCGAGATCGACGAGACGAGCTCTGCCGCGCGCATCCAGGGCGGAGCCTCCGGCCCTGCGGTCGAGGCCGGCCTGAAACCCCACGGCCTCAGCATGCGGTTTTACCCCCAGTCGTTCGAGCTCTCGACGCTGGGCGGGTGGGTCGCGACGCGCGCCGCCGGGCACTACGCGACGGGCCCCACCCACATCGACGATCTGGTCGAGAGCGTGCGGATGGTGACGCCGAGCGGTGTCTTCGCGACGCGGCGTCTTCCGGGCTCGGGCGCCGGCCCACAGCCCGAGCGGCTCGTGCTCGGCTCCGAGGGCGTGCTCGGCGTCGTGACCGAGGCGTGGGTGCGCGTGGTACGCCGGCCGGTGCACCGCAGCGCGGCGACGGTGGCCTTCGACGACTTCGCTCGCGGCAGCCGCGCGCTGCGCGGCATCCTCCAGGCGGGGCACCTGCCCACGAACGCGCGGCTCATCGACGGGCGCGAGGCGATCGTCAGCGGCGCGGGCGCCGGCGACAGCGCCCTCTTGTTGCTGGCGTACGAGTCGGCCGACCACCCGACACGAGCCGCCATCGACGCGGTCGTCGACATCGCCCGGCAGCACGGCGGCTCGCTACGCGGCGACATCCGCACGACGGACGACGGCGGGACGGGTCGCGAGACCGCAGCCGAGACGTATCGCACCGCGTTCTTCCGCGCGCCGTATCTCCGCGACGAGCTCGTCCTGCGCGGCGTCTTCGCCGAGACGTACGAGACCGCCGTGACCTGGGACAAGCTCGACGCCCTGGACGATGCGGTGCGCCGCGCCGTCGCGTCGCTCGACATCGGCCCGCACCTCCTCGCTTGCCGCATCACGCACGCCTACCGCGACGGCTGCGCGCCTTACTACACGGTCATCTGCCGAGCGCCCGAAGACGACGGCGGGCTCGCGCTCTGGGGCGAGCTGAAAGCCGCCATCACGAGCGCGATCGTCGACGCGGGGGGCACGAGCACCCATCACCACGCGGTCGGCCGCGACGTCGTCCCGTGGTACCGCAACGAGCGGCCCGACCTGTTCGAGGTCGCGCTGCGCGCGTCGAAGCGCGCGCTCGATCCGAGCGGCATCCTCAACCCGGGGGTCCTTTTCCCGGTACCGGCGTGAGCGCGACGCTCGACGGTCTGGTCGCGCGCGCGGCCGCGCTCGTCGGCCGTTCGATCGCCGACCTCGCCGCCGAGGCAGAGCGGGTCGCCCCCGCGGGCGGTGTGAGGACCAAGGGCCGCGTCGGCGAGCTCGTCGAGGTGCTGCTCGGCGCGACCGGCGGCTCGGGCGAGCGGCGCGTGGACTTCCCATCGCTCGGCGTCGAGCTCAAGACGATCCCCGTCGACGCCGCAGGTCGCCCCCACGAATCGACGTTCGTCTGCGCGGTCCGCATCGACGAAGACGTCGACTTCGACGCCTCTTGGGTGAAGCGCAAGCTCGCGTGCGTCCTCTTCGTACCCATCGTCGGCGCGAAGCGGTCCTCGCTTCCTGAACGTGTCGCCGGGCGCCCGGTCGTCTGGAGACCGACCCCCGCACAGCTCGACCAGCTCCGCGCCGACTACGACGACATCATGGGGCTCATCGGCGCGGGCCGCGTCGAGGACGTCTCGGCCCACCTCGGTCGCTACATGCAGCTCCGCCCGAAAGCGCGCGACGGTACGCCGCGCGCCCTGGCGTTCGGCCGGGACGGCGAGCGGATCCCGACGGTGCCCCGCGGCTTCTACCTGCGCGCGCGCGTGACCGAAGCGCTCCTCCGCGACCCGGCCGCGCTGCCGTGACCCGGCCGCGCGCTCGGGTCGTGGTCATGGCCCGAGAGAGAGCACGGCGCCGAGGGAGTTGATCTTCGCCGTATACGACTTTCCGACCTCGTACTTCGTCACCGCGGACGCGCCCTCTTTGTCGACGTCGACCTCGAAGCTGTACGCCTTGCCGTCGCTGCCCTTGAGCTTGAACACGGCCTCGTTGGCGCGTTTGCCCAACCGGCGGTCGGCGCTCGCCTTGAAGCCCGCCGCGGGGTCGGCAGGCTCTTTGCCGTCCGACGTCTCTTCGGTGAGCGTCTCCTTTCGCTCCCAGACCTCGACCTCGTAGCGGACCCAGGTGTCATCGACCTGTTTCGTGACGTAGTTCGGTTCCTCTTTGTAGACGTCCTCGAACATCCCGTTGCCGAGGTCCTTCTTGCCGACCTTCACCTTCTTGGTGCCGTCCTGAACCTTCTTGGAGCGGCCCTTGGTCTCCTTGCCGAGAACCTTGGCGTCGGCAGGCACCTCGTCGGCCCACGCCGCGTCCTTCTTGGTCTTGCGCTCTTCGACGTCGGCCGACTTCACCCACGCGGCGGACTCGACCGTTACGGTGAGCGCCTTCGTGCGCAGGAACGCGAACCACACGCCGAAGCCGAGCAAGCCGATCACGCCGAGGACGATGGCGATGATGATCTTCGGGTCGAGCCCCTTCTTCGGAGGCGGCCCGACCGCGGTGAACTTCTCCGCCCGCTTGACCGAGCCGTCGGGGCCCGCGCCGCACTGGTGACAATCCATGACGCCGGCGCGGTTGTCGGCGCCGCAGTACTTGCACTTCCAGTCGGCGCCCGCTCGCGCGCGGCGAACGAGCTCGGGGTCCTCGACGACGGGCGCCGAGTCGTCGGTATAGAACGGAATGTTGGGGCCGCGGGGGCGGCCGCAGCCGGCGCAGGTGGGGTTGGGGCCGAGGTTCTTCTTGTGCGAGCAAGAAGGACAGTCCCAGTAGCCCATGCGGATGGTCATGGTG
>CALKVR010001272.1 GCA_938004815.1 uncultured Polyangiaceae bacterium
GTGTGAACCTTGGCCTCGCTGCCGAGGGCGTCGTCGGCCTGGATGGGGGTGTTCTTCGATTGCGAGTCATAGGTGGTGGCGGTCAGGTAGAGCTGGGCGTCGCCGCTCTCGCGGTAGGCCGCCTGCTGCACGACGACGGCTTGGCTGCCGCCGACCAGCCCGGTGCGGTCGCTGGCGACCTGGAAGACCTCTTTGTTGCCGCTGTGCTCGATGTTGTCGCTCCCGACGATCTCGGCCTTGGCGTGTCCGACGATCGCCTTGTGCTCGTTCTTGACGACGGTCGAGAAGTCCTTTTGCGCTTGCAGGTACATCGTCTCCTGCCCCTGCACGTCGTGCATCGTCAGCTCGCTGCCCTGCCACGCGAGGGTCTCACCGTTGGGCGAGCCGGCGCCGAACAAGGGCGACGATCGAATCAGCTGCGTCAGCTTGTCCAACGACAGCGGCATGCCGCCGCCGAGCGGCGACGACTGCGGGCTCGCCGAGCCCGAGCCATCGCCCCCGCCCGCCGTCTTGCCGCCGAGCATGCCCGAGCGAGCGACACCGGGAGGAAGCGCCGGCGTCGACGCCGATCGCAGGCCCTGCACGTCGTGGAACTGGGGCAGCTTGTAGGGGGGCGGGTTCGTCAGGGTGAAGACGCGCCCGATGACGACGGGGCGGTCCGGGTCGCCGTCGAGGAAGTCGACGAGGACTTCTTGGCCGACCCGGGGGATATTTAGCGCGCCGAACGACGTGCCGCCCCAGGGCTGGTTGACGGGAACCCAGAGCGACGACGTTTCGTCGGCCGCACCCTCGCGGTCCCACCGAAAGTGAACGCGCACGCGCCCCATCTCGTCGGTGTGGATCTCGTCGCCGGCCGCGCCGACCACGACCGCGCTCTCGACGCCATGGGTGCGCGGCTTGGGCGTCGCGAGCTCGGGCCGAAACGGGCTGTCCGTGAACTGGGCGGTGGCGGCGTGGTGCCAGTCGTCGACCGCGTTGCCGCGCAGGGTCGTGCTCACGACCAGCATCGGGCGCTGCGAGATGTCGCGGCGAGGGTGCTCGGTGACGGAGATGACTTGACCCGGTCGAACGCCGATCGCGCTCGTGACGAACGTGACACGCAGAGCTTTACCGCGTTTGGCGTGGAGCCTTTTCTGGGCTTGAGCCGAGCCCTCGCCGAGGTCGGTGCGGTGGGCGCCGCGGTCGTCGGCGACCGGCGTGTCGTGACCGGGCGACTCGAAGAGAAACGCTCCGGGGACGTAGTGATGCAGCTCGCGCGCCTGCTCTGACGGCAGACCTCCGGCCGCGGTCGCGACGAGCGCCAAGTCCGGCGGCTGCCGGTAGTCGAGGTCCTGTTGCGTGTACCGGCCGGGCACGAACGTACGATGGAGGCGAACGTCGGTGACGTAGTCGTGCGCGAGGTTCCGTGTGGGCTCTTCGACGAACGGCAGGTGGGCCGTCACGTCGGCGCGATGCGGCGCGTCGTCGAGCCAGAGGGCGCTCTCGCCATCCGCGGTGGTGTCGAACCGGTACGTGACGCCGGCGTCTTCGAGCATGCGCGACGCGAAGGTGAAGTCGCTCTCGGCGTACTGGGTCCGGTAGCGGCGCCGCTTGTAGGGCTCGCGCAGAGCTACGTGCGGCGTGATACCCCGGCGACCGAGGACGGCGATGGCGATGTCCGGGTCCGTGATCTGCTGAAAAACGCGATACGTGCGGGTCTGCGACAACAGCCACAGGCCAGGGACGATCCGGAGCGCGTAGGTCGTGACCCCCGTGTCCTCGGCCTGGGCCAACCCGAAGGCGCAGACGACGCCCGTCCACGTGCGCCTCACGGAGCCGCGCGTGATCGCGAACGACGCCGCGCGGCCGACGAGGTCGTCGAGCGGCACGCTCGGGTCGGCCAAAACGCAGACGAGGTCGACCGAGAAGAGCTCACTGAGCGCCTCCTGCACGTGAAAATCGCGTACGTCCAGGGCCGGGCCGCCCTCGACGGACAACGATAGGGTCGGCTTGGCAGGTTGAATGGGGAGGTCTTGCATGGGGCCTCAGGCGTCGACGGCGGGGGTGACCGGTGATGGCGTCAACACGGGCGGGACTTCGAAGTCGCCGGTAATCAGGCGCCGGTACTCTTCGATGGTCGGGGGCGGCTTGAGGCCGCCGAGGTCGTCTCGCCAGGCCTGATAGTGGAGGTCGTCGAGGGTCTGGAAGGCGGTCCCGTTCGGTTCGTATTGGCCGTTCTCGGGGAGGTGGTTGTAGAGCGCCGTCGTGTTGTCGAATGCGTCGCGGATCTCCGCCGCCCGTTTGCGCTCGGCGTCCCGCACCGCCGCGGTCTCGGCGAAGAGCTTCGCCGACAGCATGCTGTGGCCCTGGAGCAGAGCCGCGACGAACGCGTCGCCCGGGTCGAGGTGCGTGACCGCGCCTTGAATTACGATGCCCTCGGGCTTCAAAAGGAGCATGGAGTCTCCGCAGGTGAACTTCATGAGATCGCGTGACGCAAACGCCTGCATCGGGGCCTGGCTACCGAAGGTCTCCTCGGTGACGAAGGTGTGGTCGGTCGACCTGCTGGAGAACGACGTCGCGGCCTCGAACTGGTGACCGCCCTCCACCGTCTGGTGGTACGCGGCGAGCTGCACGACCTCTCGTTGCTCGCCGCCCACCAGGCCGGTTCGATCGCTGCCGACCACGAACGATTCGCTGTTCTCGACCTGCCGCACGTTGTCGGTGCCGATTTTCTCGCTCTTCGAGTGGCCGACGACCTCGACGTGGTGGTTCTTGACGACCTTGTGCAGGTCCTTTTGCGCCTGCATGTACACGCGCTCCGCGCCCTGCGTGTCGTGCATCGTCAGCTCGCTCCCCTGCCAGAGATGGGTGGTCTGGTCGGGCGAGCCGCCCTGAAAGAAACGGGAGCCGCCGAGGGCCTTGGCGATGTCGGCGAGCGAGAGCGGCATCCCGCCGCCGAGCGGTGACGACTGCGGGCCCGCGGTGCCGGCACCGTCGCCGCCGCCCGCCGTCTTGCCGCCCAGCATGCCCGAGCGCGCGACGCCCGCCGGCAGCTTGGGCGTCGACTCGGAGCGAAAGCCCTGCAGGTCCTGAAAGCGTGGCAAATCGTAGGGGACGGGGTTCTGGTGGGTGAACACCCTGCCGAGGATGACAGGACGGTCAGGATCAGCGCCCAAAAAGTCGACCAGCACCTCCTGCCCGATTCGGGGGATGTTGAGAGCGCCGAAGCTCCGGCCCGCCCACGGTTGGTTCACCGGGATCCAGCACGACGCGCTCGCGTCGAACGAGCCTTCGCGGTCCCAGTGAAAGTGGACGCGGGCGCGCCCGAGCTCGTCGGTGTGGATCTCTTCGCCCGCGGGCCCGACCACGGTCGCGCTCTCGACGCCGTTCGCGCGGGGCCTGGGGGTGACGAGGGCTGGGCGAAACGGCGCCTCGACGGGCTGCGCTTCACATCGGTGCGACCACGCGCCGGTCGCCGTGCCCCGCAGGGTCGCGGCCACGACCAGGAATCTTCGGCCGGGCCCGAGCTCGGCGTGCGGGTGATCCAAGAACGAGACGACGCTGCCGGGCCGGACATCGAGCGCGCTGGTGGCGAAATGACAGCGTTTGGCGGCGCCGCGCTTCGCGGCCAGCCGCTTTTCGGTTTGGCGTCCGCCTTCGACGAGGTCGGTTCGTTGGGGGCCGCGGTCGTCGGCGAAGGGCGTGTCGGCGCCGCTCGCGCTCGCGGCGAAGAGGAGCGCGCCAGGGTTGTAGTGGTAGAGCTCGAGGTGGGTCTCGACGTCGAGGCCCGACGCGGTGCTCGCGCGCACGGCGAAGTCGGCCGGCCTGCGGTAGTCGAGGTCCTCCTGCGTGTAGCGCCCCGGCGTGACGGCGCGACGAAGCTCGACCTGGGTCACGAAGTCCTGTCGCAGGAGATCGTTCGGCTGGCCGACGAAGGGGAGGGGCGCGCGCGGCTCGCCCGCGCTCGGCTTGTCCGTGAGCACCAACGCGCCGTCGCCGCTGCCGCCGGTGTCGAAGTAGTAGGTGACGCCCGCATCCTCGAGGAGCCGCGAGGCGAAGGCGAAATCGCTCTCGGCGTACTGAACGCGGTAGCGGCGCGGCTTGTAGGTCTCGGCCAAGCGGGCGTCCGCCGACAATCCGTGCGCCGTCACGAGCGAGAGCGCCGTCGCGGGGTCTGTCTGATCCTGGAAGATTCGGTAGGTTCGGTTCTGGGCGAGGAGCCAGAGGGCAGGGACGATCACCAGTCGATAGGTCGCGAGGCCTTTGTCCTCGGGCTCGGCCTGGGTGATCGTGCGGACGACGCCGCGAAACACCCGCGACTGACCGCTCTCACCTCGCTGGATCGCGAAGCGCCCGGCGCGACCGACGATGCTCTCCAGGTCGAGGTCCGGGTCGGGCGACACGCACGTGAGCTCGACCACGAACAGCCGCGAGAGCGCCTCGATGACGGAGAACTCGCGGACATCGAGCGAGACGTCCGGGCCGATGTCCAGGACGAGGTCGGGTCGTACGAGGGCGCTGGAAGGGGCGGTGAGGGGCATACGCTGGCCGTGACGGTCCTGTCCGAGCGCCTCCTCGAGGGGGCGTCGGTGGTGAGTTGGCTGTCGGTGCGCCGGAGCAACCTCCGCTCGGCGCGACCGGAGACACCTACAGCAGCGGGCGTGCCACGCGCGATATCGGCATTGAAAGGCTCAAAATGATCGGGGGTGGATCATCGCACCACCCAGGTGGTGTTGCCGTGCCCCTGCCTCCACCCCTATTCTTGCGCACAAAAGGCGAATCGACCCCGACCATGACGTACAAGATCGTCGCGCTGCTCGTCGTCGTCCTCCTCGGCGCGCTGGTACCCGAGCGGGCGCTCGCCCAAGAGGCCGAGCCCAACCCCTCTCCCCAACAAAAGGAGACGGCGCGGCGGCTCTTGGACCAGGGCCGGGCCGCCGAGGCCAAGGGTGATCTGACGACCGCCATCCCGCTCTACCGCGGGGCGCACGCGATCATGGGGGTGCCGACCACGGGCATCTATTTGGCGACCGCGCTCGCCAAGAGCGGCAAGCTCATCGAGGCGCGCGACGTGGCGCTCCAATCGTCTCGCGCCCCGAAGCTCAAGAACGAGCGGCCCGAGCGGGCGCGCGCGCGCGACGACTCGGCCAAGCTGGTGGTCGAGCTGGGGCCGCGCATCCCGTCGATCACGGTGGTGGTCGAGCCCAAGGACATCGCGGGCCTGAGCGTCGGGATCGACGGTCAGACGCTGCCCCCGAGCGTCCACAGCTTGCCGTGGGCCGTCGATCCCGGCGACCACATCGTCAAGGCGGCCGCGGCGGGGCAGGTCGAGCAGACGCTGACGGTGCGCGCGCCCGAGGGCCAGAAGCAGATCGTGACGTTCCGGTTCGTCGTCGCGCAGGGGCCGCCTCCTGTACTGCCGCCGGCGCAGGCGCCGCCTCCCGTTCGTCCCACGCGCTCGCGCGGGCCCGGGCCCCTCGTGATCGCGGGCGCGGTGGGCCTCTCGGTCGGCGGCGCGCTCCTCGTCGCGGGGGCGGTCACGGGTGGGCTCTCACTCGCGCAGACGAACGATCTCAAGGCGTCGTGCGACGGCACGAGCTGCCCCGCCTCGCTCCAGGGCGACGCCGATGGCGCTCAGCAGCTCGCCACCGCGTCGAACGCGACGCTCGCGGTCGGCGGTGCGCTCGCCGCGGCGGGTGCGATCACGCTCGGCATCGGCATCGCGCGGCAGGACCGCCGCGCGCCGCGGATGGGGCTGTCGGTGGGGCTCGGGCGCGTCGTCTTCGGCGGCGAGCTCTGAGCCGAGCGCTTCACGTCGTGTGCATCGGCGGCACTTCGTGACGGGCGGAGAGGCGGAAACTCCGCAGATTTCGGTGGTGTACGGTCCTTGCAACGACGCGGCTCCGCGATGGACTACATCGTCACGAACGACACCTCGGGGCCGGTGTACCCGCTGCCCGACTCGAACCACTACGTGAAGCTGTTCCGCCCCCGGAACCTGCACTACGGCGACCCGGGGACCATCGTCTCGATCGCCGGCATGGGTGAGCACTTTCACACCCGGCATCAGTACCTCGTCGAGGTGGGGAACATCACCGGCCGCGACCGCCGCAACAACTACTCGCGCTCGCACGACGGCGACAACTTCGACCTCGCGTACCCGTGGGCCGACCGCCGCTCCGGCGCCAGCGATCCCGAAGGTCGGAGCACCGCGCCCTACCGCACGTCGGCCAACGCCGGCCCCGACGCCGTCGCCGGTATCGACTACGCGCTCCTCTATCAGATGCTCGCCTACATCGCGGGCCTGCCGCTCTGCACCGGCGTCCTCATCGGCCGGAACGTGATGGCGGCGCTGCTTCGGTACATCGCCCGCGCCAACGTCGCCCGGCTGGTCCGCGTCATCGAGTACCGCGCGCACGAGGACCACATCCACGTGAACTTCCGGCACACCAAGCTGCGCGGCACGTGACCGTCCACGTGCTACGCATCGGGCATGGCGAATGATCACCAGCGCCCGGCATCGAAGGACGAGCGCGCGATGGCGGCGGTGCGCGCACCCACCCACGCCGAGCGGTGCCGTACGCTGGCGCTCTCGGCGCGGTCGGCCACGCTCTGTACGATCGCCCGTGACCCGGCCGGCTATCCCTACGGCTCGCTCGTCTCGGTGGCGATCGACACCGTCGGGCGTCCGCTCTTCTTGCTCTCGAATCTGGCCGAGCACACCGGCAACTTGGTGTCGCGCCACGACGCTTCGGTCCTCCTTACCGAGCCGCTCGGCGGGCACGATCAGCCGCTCGCCCTGGGCCGCGTGACGCTCCTGGGAAAGTGCACGACCGTCGCCCCCGACGAGGTGGCCGCGGTGCGCGCGACGTTCCTCGCGCAGCAGCCGAGCGCCTCGTACTACGTAGACTTCGGCGACTTCGCGTTCTACCGCCTGGAGCCGGTCGCGCTCCGCTATGTGGGCGGCTTCGGGCGCATGTCGTGGGTCACCGCCGATGACTACCGGCAGGCCGAGCCCGACCCGCTCGCCGCCGACGCGCACGGCATCTTGCAGCACATGAACGACGACCACGCGAACGCCGTGCTCGCGTACGCGACCGCGCTCGCCGGGGTCGCGTCGGCTACCGCTGCCACGATGACGTCGGTCGACCGCTACGGGTTCGAGATCGCCACCGTCACGCCCGACGGCCCTCGCGCGGCGCGCCTCGCGTTCGACGAGCCCGTCGCGACGACCGACGACGTTCGCAAGGCGATGGTCGCGATGGTGAAGCGGGCCCGTGCCCTCAGTTCAGGCAGCCCACCGGCTCCGTCGAAATGACAAAGTTGTCATAGAGCACGCGGTTGGGGCTGGCGGCGGGGATGGGGCCGTCGTTCATGTGGTTGTAGCTGTCGAGCGCGAACGTGCTGATCCGCAGGTTCGGATCGGTGCGCCACGCGAGGCCCGTCCACGTGCCTTGGTGCACGCCGCCGACCCAGAAGTCGGCGCTCCCGTCCTGGGAGGCGGGGTCGTTGAGCGCCAGACTGTACTCGGCGCACTGCCAAGCACCCGGCGTAACGAGTGGAGGCGAGGGCTGGGTGGAGGTGAAGACGTTGCCCCAGTAGTCGCCGTTGCCGTCGGGCATCATGTTCGCGAAGTACGCGTAGAACGCGAAAGCCCCGTCGTCGCCGACAGTGCCCCACGGCTCGAAGTTGAGGACGAAGAAGTCGCTGCCGTTCGGCTGTATGCCTGCGGTCCCGAACATTCCCCAGGGCGGGCTGTCCGAGCCCCCGAGGATGAGCCCATGGCTGCCGCCCGAGTTGTCGTAGGCGGCGTCGTACTGCACGTCGAAGCGGATGTGGATGCGATCGGCGTCGGGGAACGTGCGGAGCAGCTTCGAGCTCTGGATGTTCTCGTAGGTGGAGAGCTCGAGGACCGACGAGCCC
>CALKVR010001273.1 GCA_938004815.1 uncultured Polyangiaceae bacterium
GTGCTGCAACTGCTCGAGGATGAACCCGCCGATACCGCGTGATTGGTAGCTAGGGTGCACCGCGAGCTCGTCGACGTAGAGCGGGCGCATGCCGCGCTTGTCGAAGTAGCGCGGGTTCATCCAGCTGTCGGAGCCGCCCGTCGTGTAGCTGCACTCTGCGTAGCCGACGATCTGGCGGTTCACCTCGAAGAGCAGCTGGTCGACCCCCTCCATGTCGTAGACCTCCATGAAGCGCGACTTGGTGCGCGGCCGCTGGTACTCGACGGTGTTCTTGTTCACCAGCCTGAAGACGAGCTTCAAGAACTCCCACGTGCGGTTGAGATCGCGCCGGTGCAGGCGCCGGACGCGCACCACCTCGCCGGGGACCTTCGCCGGGCGCGCCTTCTTTCGCGCGCTCGGCGGGGGGGCCTGGCTCTTCGTCTTGGTCACGGGGCCCTTCGCCATGGGGCCTTGGTCACGGAGCCTTGGCCACCGCGACCTCTTTGGTGAAGCGCTCCCAGCCGCGCGTCGACGCGTCGGCCAGCTCGGTCATCGCGCGCTTCAACGCGGCCGCGTCGGCGTCGCCGGGGAGCAGCTTGTCGCCCGTGGGGGCACCGGCGCCCGGCACCGGCTTGGTGTGCTCGCGACCCAGCATGATCCCGGACTCGAAGACGAGCGACTCCAGATCCTCGCCCTTGAGCTTCTTGATCCGCGCCTCTTGGTAGTTGGACAGCCACTCGTTGACCCAGAACCTGCCGTCGGGGAGCAGCGCGGGCGCGAGGAGCTTACGGCCCGCCGGCGGGAGCGCCTGCTCGTCGGCGCGCGCCGAGGCCGCCCCGTCGGGCACGGGGGTGACGCACGGCACCTGGGATAGATCAGCGACCTCTTTCAGCTCGACGATGACATCATCGTCAGGCTTGTTGCTCGGGCCCTCGAGGCGAAACAGGTACTTTTTCGTGAGGGCGCTGCCGATGCCGAGCTTGAGCCGCCCGACGCGCTTGACGGTGAAGAAGCCGTTCTTGGGCGCCTTGCCCACCTTTTTCAGGTCACCAACGTAGGTGTCGAGCTTGTCGCGCGCGAGCTTCTCTTCTGCCGGTTCGGTGGGCAGCGTGCTCTTGTCGGCCATCTCCAAGAACCCCTTGCGGTCGGGCGCGAACTTGGCGTTGAGCGCCGAGGCGAAGGCGGGTGGGTCCTTGGGCAGCTGCGCCCGTTTGAGGCCCTCGGCGTACCCGCGGAACAGCGCCGCAATCAAGCCGTCGATCTGCGCCGCCGAGAGGCCGTGTTGCCGCCCCGCGAGGATGGCGCTGGTGCCGAACCGAACCAGATCGATCGACGCGGGCCCGATCGACGCGTCGTCGTAGTCGCCGATCCACCGGCCCAGATCCGTCACGGCGTACTGTTCGACGTGCGGGTCACCGTGGAGGCGCACGCGCGGCATCGACGTCGCTTGCGCCTCGAAGCGCTTGCAGACCGCGGCCGCGAAACGGTGCCCCACGAAACGAAAGTACGCGTGCGGCGACTCGGCGATGCGGCTCGTGAGGTCCGGGTTCTGCGAGAAGTCGAAGCTCGTCGGGTCGATGTCGCGCTCGCCCCGGGAGCCGCGCCGTCGACCGACGGCAGGGTTGCGACCGATGCAGCGGGCTCGGACGCCGAGCCCGTGGTTTGCGGACCGGAGCACGCGACGAGGCAGCAGGCAGAGATACCGAGGATGCGCACTGCCCCCTAGCATACGCGGCGATTTGGCCTCGGCCCAGGCCGTACGCGGCGCCCGATTTCGTGGCAGCGTCAGGGTTCTCCGGAACGGGCGCGCAGCTCCGTCCGGGACGCGATCATCGCCTTCAGGAACTCGCGGTTCATCATGGCGATGAACTCGACGCTGATCTCTTTGGGGCAGGCCGCCTCACACTCGTAGTGGTTCGTGCAATGCCCGAAGCCCTCGGCGTCCATCTGCGCGACCATCTTGCGGGCGCGATCGGCTCGCTCGGGCTCGCCCTGGGGCAGCACCCCGAGGTGGGCGATCTTGGCGGCCGTGAACAGGCTGGCCGAGGCGTTCGGACAGGCTGCCACGCACGCGCCGCACCCGATGCACTGCGCGGCGTCCATGGAGAGGTCGGCGCGTTCTTTCGGGATGAGGATGGCGTTCGCGTCGCGCGCCGACCCCGTTCGGACCGAGACGTAGCCGCCGGCCTGGATGATGCGGTCGAACGCCGACCGGTCGACGACCAGATCCTTGACCACCGGGAAGGCCTCGGCCCGCCACGGCTCGATCACGATCTCGTCGCCATCGGAGAACTGCCGCATGTGGAGCTGGCACGCGGTGGTCGCGCGCTGCGGCCCGTGAGGCTCACCGTTGATCATGAGCCCGCACGCGCCGCAGATGCCCTCGCGGCAGTCGTGGTCGAAGGCGATGGGGTCGACGCCCTGGGCGATCAAGCCCTCGTTGACGACGTCGAGCATCTCCAAGAACGACATGTGCTCGCTGATGTCCTTGGCCTCGTAGCGCTCGAACCGGCCCGAGTCCTTGCGGCTCTGCTGCCGCCAGACATGGAGCGTGAGGTGCATGGTCTTGTGCATCGTGCGCTCTGCTTCTCGCCTACTTGTAGGACCGGGCCGACGGTTTGACGAACTCGAACACCAGCTGCTCCTTGTGGAGCTTGGGCTTGCCGAGATCACCGGTGTGCTCCCACGCCGAGACGAACATGAAGCCGTCGTCATCGCGCTGGGCCTCGCCCTCTTCGGTCGTGTGCTCGACGCGGTAGTGACAGCCGCACGACTCGTCGCGCTCGAGGGCGTCGAAGCACATGAGCTCGCCGAGCTCGAGGAAGTCGGCCACGCGTGACGCCTTCTCCAGGGTCTGGTTCAGCTCGCCGGCCTCGCCCGTGACCTTGAGGTTCTTCCAGAACTCGTCACGAATCTCGGGGATCTTCGCGAGCGCCTTCTTGAGCCCGTCGGCGCTGCGCGCCATCCCGCAGTTGTCCCAGATGATGTGACCGAGCTCGCGGTGGAACGACTCGGGGCTGCGCTTGCCGCCGATCGAGAGGAACCGTTTGGTGCGCGCCTCGACCTCGGCGGTCGCGCGCCGCGCCTCGGCGTGCGACTCGTCGGCCTTGGCGAGCTTGGCCTGGGCCAGGTAGTTGCCGATCGTGTACGGAAGGACGAAATAGCCGTCGGCGAGGCCCTGCATCAGCGCGCTCGCGCCGAGGCGGTTCGCCCCGTGGTCCGAGAAGTTCGCCTCACCCGCGACGAACAGGCCGGGGATGGTGCTCATCAGGTTGTAGTCCACCCAGAGCCCGCCCATCGTGTAGTGCGTCGCCGGGTAAATGCGCATCGGGACGGCGTACGGGTCCTCACCGGTGATGCGCTCGTACATCTGAAAGAGGTTGCCGTAGCGCTCCTCGACCCGCTTGCGGCCGAGCCGCTGAATCGCGTCGCGAAAGTCGAGGTACACGCCGCGGCGCTGGTCGCCGACGACCGGCCCCACGCCGCGCCCCTCGTCGCACATGTCCTTGGCCCGGCGCGACGCGATGTCGCGCGGCACGAGGTTGCCGAAGCTCGGGTAGAGGCGCTCGAGGTAGTAGTCTCGCTCTTCTTCGGGGATCTGGTTGGGGTCGGCGGTGCACGACTCGGCGTCTCTCGGCACCCAGACGCGACCGTCGTTGCGCAGCGACTCGCTCATCAGCGTGAGCTTGGACTGGTAGTCGCCCGCCTGCGGGATGCACGTGGGGTGGATCTGCGTGAAGCACGGGTTCGCGAAGAGCGCGCCCTTCTTGTGGGCGCGCCAGATCGCGGTCGTGTTGCAGCCCTTGGCGTTCGTCGACAGGTAGAACACGTTGCCGTAGCCGCCCGTCGCCAGGATGACGACGTCGGCCATGTGGGCCTCGACCTTGCCGTTCGACAGGTCGCGACAGACGACGCCGCGGGCCACGCCGTCGACGAGCACGACCTCCATCATCTCGTGGCG
>CALKVR010001274.1 GCA_938004815.1 uncultured Polyangiaceae bacterium
CCGGATCTCGCGCTTCGTTTGAACCTTCGACATCACCGCCTCCTCACGCCAGACTGCTCATAGCATCGCCGCGCGCCGAGAGTAGCCACTCCGCGAAATCGCGGAACGCTCCGTACCCGCCGCGCACTCGCGTCACGTAGTGCGCACGCCGCGCCACCTCGGGCATCCCGTCCTCGGGGACGGCGACCAGGCCGACCTCTCGTACGCGATCCATCGCGCCCAAATCGTTCACGTCGTCACCGATGTACGCAACCTGATCGAGGGTCACACCGTGCTGGGCCAAGATCTCGGCGAGCGCCGCGGCCTTGTCTTTGACGCCGAGGTGCGCACGGATCTTCAGCTTCTCTGCGCGCCTCGCGACGCACTCGGACTGCTCGGCCGTGACGATGGCGGTGGCGACGCCGGCCCTTCTCAGGCGCTCGACGCCCATGCCGTCACGAAAGCTGAAGCGCTTCAGCTCTTCACCCTGGGCCGAGTAGTAGACGCCGTTGTCGGTGAGGACGCCGTCGCAGTCGGTGAGCACGAGCGCGAGGCGCGCCGCGCGGACCTGGACCTCGGCCTGAGGCAGCCCCGGGGTCACCAAGCCGTCCACCCTCCGTCGACGACCACTGCCGAGCCCGTCATGTAGCTCGAGGCGTCGGACGCCATGAAGACGATCGCGCCGCCCATCTCGTCTCGCTGGCCCATGCGGCCGAGCGGCGTCTTTTTGCCGTAGTTCGCGAGGAAGTACGGCTCCTGTCCGTTCTCGATCCCGCCCGGGCAGAGCGCGTTCACCCGCACGCCCGCGTGGCCCCAGTACGCGGCGAGGAAGCGGGTGAACGAGAGCACCGCGCCCTTGGTCGCGGGGTACGACGCCGACTTGTAGAACGTCTGCGTGCCGTCGGGCCGTACGTAGATCGATTGATCGGGGGCCACGAGCCCGTAGGTGGACGCGACGTTGATGATGCTGCCGCGCCCGGCCTGGGCCATCGCCGTGCCGAGCACCTGACAGCACAAGAAGACGCCCGTCACGTTGACGTCGAGCGACCTCTGCCAGAGCTCGAGGGGGTAGTTCTCGAACTTCGAGAGCTCGGCGCCCGCCTGCGGGCTCTCGAACATGTCGTTGATGGCGGCGTTGTTCACGAGCGCGTCGAGCCGACCGAAACGCCCGAGCACTTGGTCTCGCGCGTTCTCGAGCGATGGCTTGCGGGTCACGTCGACGGTCACACCGAGCACGTCGCCGCCGCCGGGCGCGCCGGCGAGCTCGGTCGCGAACGCGGCCACCGCCGCCTCGTTGGTGTCGGCGACGACCACGTGCGAGCCGGCGCCGCGGAGCGCCTTGCAGTGCTCTTTGCCGAGGAGACCTGCCGCGCCCGTGACGAGCGCGACACGCCCAGAGAGATCGAACGACGCACCCACGGTCAGGCCTCCTCGGTCACGTCGCCTCGGCGGCCCGGCTCATCCGCTCGGCGAGCTTCTCGCCCGTGAAGCCCTCGACCTCGAGGACGTCTTTGAGGAGGGTGGGCACGAACCACCGCTCTTCGAGGGCGAACGGAACGACCTTGGCGGCCTTGTTTCGCTTCGCCATGAGCTCGGCGACGATGCTGAAGAGGCCGCCCGAGAGCAGGTGGTCTTCGATCGTGAACGTCACCCGGCACTTGCCGAGCGTCTCGAGCACGGCCGCCTCGTCGAGCGGCTTGAGGCTCGCGACGTGCACCTGGCGCACCGAGAGGCCCTTGCCTCGAAGTATCTTCGCAGCCGTCAGCGCCTCGCGCGAGCACAGCCCGTAGCTGAGGATGCCGATGTCTTCGCCGTCGGAGAGCACCTCGGCCTGGCCGTAGGCGAACTGCTTCTTGCGCTCGAACACGGGCATCAGGGGGATGTGCCGCACGTAGACGGGCGCGCCCTCTTCGATGAGGACGGGCAGCGCCTCGGCCAGCTCGTGCTCGTCGGCCGGGCAGACGACGCGCACGTTCGGGATCGTGCGCATCAGGGCGACGTCGTCGATCGCCTGGTGGGTCGGCCCGTTGGCGTCGGAGAGGAAACCCGGCACGCCGCCGACGAGGACGCCCGGCAGGTTGGGGATGCCGAGGTCGTCGCGGATGAACTCGTAGGCGCGCAGGGTGATGAACGTCGCGAGCGCGTGGGCGACCGGGCGCCGGCCGCGCAGGGCGAGGCCGGCCGCGACGCCGATCATCGTCTGCTCGCAGATGCCGACGTCGATGAAGCGCTTGCCGAGCACCGGCGGGAGGTTGCGGATGGCGGCGCGGTTCTCGGCCGTCATGACCACGATGCGCTCGTCTTTCTCGGCGAGCTCGCGGAGGACCGTCTCGTAGCGGGGCGTCATGGCGGTCATCTCAGCGCACCATCAGGGTTTCGGAGGTGAGGCGCGCCTGCTCTTCGCCGTGGAGCTCCTTGAGCAGGGCCTCGATCTCTTCGGGCTTGAAGTTGACGAACCAGCGATCGGCGCGGGCCTCGATGCTGGGCAGGCCCTTGCCGCGGACGGTGCGCGCGATGATGCAGGTGGGGCTGCCCGGCTTGGCAGGCAGACCCTCGAACGCGTACGCCATGGCCGCGAAGTCGTGGCCGTTGACCATGCGCACGCCCCAGCCGAACGCAGCGAGCTTCTGGTCGAGCGGCTCGAGGGGGATGAGCTCTTCGGTGCGGATGTTCGCCTGGAACTCGTTGCGGTCGATGATCGCGACGAGGTTGTCGAGGCCGTAGGCGTTGGCGACGAGGAAGCCCTCCCACACCGAGCCCTCGTCGCACTCGCCGTCGCCGAGGACGACGTAGACCTTGTTCTGGCCGCCGCGCATCTTGATGTCGAGGGCGACGCCGATCGAGACCGACAGCAGGTGCCCGAGCGACCCGGAGTGGAACTCGACGCCGGGTACCTTGCGGTTCGGGTGCCAGTAGAGGCTGTCGGTCGGCTTCAGGTGGTTTTGGAGGCGCTCGCGCGGGATGTACCCGAGCTCGGCGAGGGTGCCGTACACCGCGGGGACGTCGTGCCCCTTCGACAAGAAAAAGTAGTCGCGCCCCGGGTCCGTCAGCGTGGACGGCGAGAGGTTGAGGACGCGCGCGTAGAGGTAGGCGACCAGATCCGCGCAGGAGAGCGACGCGCCGATGAAGCACCCGCCGCCGGTCGACATGCGGATGATGTGCTCGCGCACGCGGAGCGACAGGGCCCGGAGATCGTCGTCGGTGGCGACGGGGACGGTGTTAGCGGACATCGGTTCTCGTCATGGAAGGGGTGACGGTCTTGAGCTCGTCGACGTGGTGCCGGTACCAGTTCACGCCCGCGTACTTTTCGTTCAGCGCGCGGATGTCAGGGCGCTTTTCGACCAGCTCCAAGATGTCGTCCAGAGGGAAAACCGCGCCCGCGCGATACAAAGCGTCGTAGACGGCCGAGATGAACCGGTAATCCTCGGGGTAATCGATGGTGAACCGGTGGGTCATGCTGAGGTCTTCGCCGGTCTCCCAGGCCACGTTGCCGATACGGAACCTGTCTCTTATACACATCTCCGAGCCCACGAGACAGGC
>CALKVR010001275.1 GCA_938004815.1 uncultured Polyangiaceae bacterium
TCTGCTGCGTCTCGCGCGGATCGAGGTGGATGGCGAGCGCCTTGCGCTCGATCTGGAACGTGCCCTGGATGGTCGACGCCGACGTGGCGGGATCACCGACGACGTCGCGCCCGCTCGAGAGGAGCGTCGCGTAGATGGGCTTCTTGCCTTCGTAGAGAGTCATCGTTTGCAGCGCGAGGCTGATGTCGACCCACTTCGTCCCCTCGGCCACGAACTCCGGAAACTTCGTGCGCTTGACGATCTTGATGAGGTCCTTCTCACGGAACCACACGCCGTTCGCCGCCTCGTCGTAGCGAAAGATCTCGACGGTGCGGAACCGGCCGGTGAGGTTCACGACGTGCCGGCGCTCGACCTCTTCGTCCTCCAGGCGCTTCGCCTTGGATCGCGTGAGCTCGTACGGACAGACCTCGTGCCGCAGCACGAACGCGATCGGGAGCGTCCTCTCTTCGTTGAGCTCGACGCCGTGCCAGATCGAGCCGAGCGCGGGCTCGAGGCGATCGATCGCGACGTACTTGCCGTCGGGCGTCATCCCGAACACCCGGTTGCCGCCGGGCCCCTCGGTCTCGTACGTGGCCGCGAGCGCGACGCCTGATCCGCGCCGCAGCACCATCGCGACGAGCGGTCCCGATGCGTCGGCGGCGGGCGGGTCCTTCGGCTGCTCGGCGAACCGAAAGTAGCTCGCCGTCGTGCGCCGGCCGTCTGGGCCGACGCCGTCGCCTGCTCTCGCGATCACGGCAGGGCCTGTCGCCACGCCGCGCTCGTCGACCGGCACGTCGTTGGAGCCGGCGCGGAGCGGCTTCTCTTTCTCCTTTGCCACGCGGGCGAGGTGCTTGAAGAGGTCGGGCTCGTTGTCCTCCTGCTCCTTCGGCGTAGGCAAGCGCGCGTAGAGCGGCGTCGCCGAGCGGGTCAGCGCGTGGCGGTAGGGGAGGGCGCGCGTCGTGTCGAGCGGGGGCGAGGCCCCGGCGTCCAGGCTGACGTCGCTCGTCGCGCAGACGAAGCCCCGCGGTGCGACGCGGTAGTAGCCGCCCTCGCACGCGGTTGTCGCCTTGTAGGCCTTGTCGGCGCGCGCGATCGAAGCGCCCACCCGCACGGCGCCGATCACCTTCGAGCCCTGAAAAGGCCGCTCGAGGATCGGAGCTTCGAGCGCACGTGCGCCGAGCCGCGGGCCGCCTTCGGGCGGAACCGGCAAGTCCGGAATGCCCTCGTCGACATCCTCTGCGAGCGCCGGCTTCGAGAGCGCGGCGTCCTTGCCTCCCCCCTTGCACCCCGCGAGCGCGAGGAGCGAGAGCGCGAGGAACGTTGGCGTTCGCATGCGCGAGCTCGGTCCCATGGGGAGGCCATGCCTGATGCCCGAGGGGTGGGCCAAGATTCGAGCAGGGCCGTCGGGCCATGCGCTCCCGCGATGGATCGCCCGGCCGACAGGACGGTTCAGCGCTTGAGAAGGGACCTGAGAGAGAGGAGCCCAAGTGCCGGCAAACACGCGATAAAGGCTAGACCGCTCGCGCAGAGGACCAGGGCTGCTGACGCGATCCCTTGAAGGTCAAACGAGTGCGCCGCGTAACGCATGGCGAATCCGGCGCCGGCGGTGCACCCCGCGAGGACCACGATGCGCGCGATCGGGACGAGCTCGAGGCCGACGCCCCCCGCGCGATCGCCGACGCGGAGCAGCAGAAGAACCAGCTCGACCCATGCCGCGATGGCGGCCCCGAGGACGATGCCCGCGACGCCGATGGACCCCATCGCCGCGATCGCGATGGCGGTGCTGATCGCGACCCGCACGATGGCGAACCGCGCCGGGCTGGAGGTGTCGCCGAGCGCGAACGAGGACGCCGACACCACACGAGAGGCGGCGTTGGCGGGCAGACCGATCGCGTAGAACGCGAGGACGTGGGCCACATCGGTGGTCGACGAAGCGCCGAAGCTCCCGCCGCGGAACAGCAGCGTGGTGACCTCGACCGAGAGCGCCGCGAACACCGCCGCCGCCGGCAGCCCGAGGGTGAGCACGCGCGTGAGCGATCGCCCGAGCGCGCCGCGAATCGAGGCGCGCGCCTCGCCGTCGCCTCCGGCGCGGGCGGCGAGGTCGGGGAGCGCCGCCGCCGCTTCGCCGGTGCCCAGGACCGCCATCGGCAAGAGGTAGATCGTCTGCGCGTAGCCAAGCGTCGCGACCGCGCCGGCGCCGAGAAAGCTCGCGAGCAGGGTATCGACCAGGCCGGAGAGCTGGATGACGCCGCGCCCGATGAGGGCGCCGGGCACGTTTCGCATCGCCTCGGCGACGCCCTCGGTCTGGCGATCGAAGATCGGCGCGATGCCGCCGAGGAGGCGGCGCACCGGGACGAGCATCACCGCGACCTGGAGCCCGGCCCCCGCCAGCGCGCCCCAGGCCACCGCCTCGGCGATCGCGTCACGGTCCAGGCGAAGCGCCGTGCCCGCGACGACGAGGGCGACGATCTGGGTCGCGCTCCAGAGGACCGGCGCTGCGTAGGGGAGCAGGAAGCGCCGATGTGAGGTGAGGACGCCGAGCGCCCAGGCGCCAATCACGAGGAGAGCCGTCATCGGGAAAAGCACCCGGACGAGCTCGACCACGAGGGCCGCGCGCTCCTGGTCGAAGCCGGGGGCGAGGGCGCCCGCGAGGGCGGGGGCGAAGAGGATGCCGGCGGCCGTGAGGATCACGGCGGCGGGGATGAGGACCCCGAGGCAGGCTCGCGCGAAGCGGCTCGCCGCGCCGTCGCCTGCGAGGCGTAGCTTCACGTATACCGGGATAAAGGCCGCGCTGAGGGTGCCCTCGCCCAGGAGGTTTTGGGTCAAATTCCCGATCCGGAACGCCGCCGCCACGGCGTCGGCCGCCGCGGAGGTGCCCAGGTAATGGGCCAGGAAGCGCTGCCTGACGAACCCGATGAGGCGCGAGGCCAGGATGCCGAGCGTCACGAGCCCGGCCGCCCTGGAGCTATCCGCACGCTCGCTCACGATCTCGCTCTCCCGACCACTGAGTATCGCAGGCGAGTCGCTGGCGCAGCCGGATTGTGATATGTGCTTGCCCACTGGTTTGCTGCGTCCGCAGCGAGCCCGGCCTTTCTCCGTCGATGTCCCGCAACGACGCCGTCGCACCCCCGCCGCCGCCCGTTCCGACGGGCCTCGGGCCTGTCGCCTCCGACCCCGCCTCCGCTGATCCGGCAGGGCCGGATTCTGGCGGCGCCTACGCGGGCCACCGAGACCTGCGGGTCTGCCTGCTCGACATGAACAGCGGGCACCAGAACCAGGCGATGCGCTGCTTCCGCGGCATCGTCACCGCGTTCTTCGACCGCGTGCGCCGCTACAACCCGGGATTGCCGTGCCGGCTCGTCGAGGTGTCGCCGCGCGACACCAACGCGCCCATCCCGCGCGACGCCGACTTCTATATCGGCTCGGGTGGGCCCGGCTCGCCGTACGACGGCGATGACCAGCCGTGGTTCGGCGACTTCACGCGCTTCCTCGACTGGATGGTCGGCGAGGCGCGCCGCGCCGACGACGAGCAGAAGTCGCTCTTCGGCGTCTGCTACACGTTCGAGCTCCTCGTCCGCCGCCTCGGCGTCGCCGAGGTGACGATGCGCGACAGCCGCAAGTTCGGCGTCATGCCCATCTACACCACGTCGTACGGGCGCAACCACCCGCTGCTCGCGCCGTTCCGCGACCGGCTCTTCGCGTTCGAGCACCGCCATTGGGAGGCGGTGAACCTCGACAAGGACCGGCTCATCGAGCTCGGCGGGGGCCTCCTCGCGCAAGAGAGCCGCGACGGATACTCGAAGGGGCAAGGCCTGCTCGGCTTCGATCTCGGGCCCGGCATCGAGGCGGTGCAGTTCCACCCCGAGGCCGACCGAGCGGGCGTGATCAGCTGGGTCGCGCGCCCCGAGCAGGCGGCGGCGTTCCGCGCGACCTACGGTGAGGACACGTACCAGGCGATGCTGCGCACGCTCGACGACCCCGATCGCCTCGCGCGCACGTACGCGCTCGTGATCCCCGGCTTCATGCAGCGGCGCTTCAACGCGCTCGCCGAGAGCCGCGGCTACCGCCCGATCCCGCCTCCTTCCGGTGACGACGTGATGAAAGCGTTCCTGGGCGAGCCCGTCGCGTCCGTGTTGCCGCCGCCCCCGTCATCGCAAGAGCACGCGCCGCCCGCCGGCCCCTGACGCGCCGTGGCGCTTGGCGCGCGGCCGGGCCTCCTGTAGGCCCCGGAGCGATGCGCACCCTCGATGCTGCCGTGGTGGACAAGGCCGTTGCGACCATCCGCTTGCTCGCCGTCGACGCGGTCGAGAAGGCCAACTCGGGCCACCCCGGCACGCCGATGGCGCTGGCCGACATCGCGTTCGAGATCTGGACGCGCGAGCTCCGCTATGACCCCAAGGCGCCGGCCTGGCCGGACCGCGATCGGTTCGTCCTCTCGTGCGGCCACGCGTCGATGCTCCTCTACGCGATGCTGCACCTCTCGGGGTACGACCTCGGGCTCGACGAGCTGAAGCAGTTCCGACAGTGGGGCTCGCGCACGCCGGGCCACCCCGAGTTTCACCTGACCCCGGGCGTCGAGACCACGACGGGCCCGCTCGGGCAGGGGATCTCGAACGCCGTCGGCATGGCGCTCGCGCTCAAGATGCGCGAGGCGCGCCTCGGCTCGGCCGATCTCGTCGGCGCGCGGGTCTTCGGCATCGCGTCCGACGGCGATCTGATGGAGGGCGTCAGCGGCGAGGCGTCGAGCATCGCGGGGCACCTCGGCCTCGACAACTTGATCTTCTTCTACGACGACAACGACATCACGATCGACGGCGAGACCAGCCTCGCGTTCAGCGAGGACGTCGCGAAGCGCTACGAGGCGTACGGCTGGGCCACGTGGTCGATCGATGGCCACGATCGGGCCCAGATCCAGAGGGTGCTCGCCGAGGCGGTGGCGCTCCGCGGCAAGCCGAAGCTCATCTGCGCCAAGACCAAGATCGGCATCGGCGCCCCCACCAAAGAGGGGTCGCACAAAGCGCACGGTGAGCCGCTCGGCGCGAACGAGGTGAAGGGCACGAAGGAAAAGCTCGGGTGGGCGGCGGACCAGACGTTCGTCGTGCCCGACGATGTGTACGCCCTGTTCGCGGAGCGCGCAAAAGAGGGTAGGGCCCTCCGCGAGGCGTGGGAGACGCGCATGAAGAGCCTGAGCGGCGAGGCGGCGGCGCTCTGGGCGAAGCTCGAAAAGCGCGAGGTGCCTGGCGATATCCTCGCGCAGCTCTGCTCGGCCGCCCCGCAAAAAGAGGCGGCGACGCGCGTCTCGGCCGGCGTCGTCGAGCAGCGCGCAGCCGCGCTCGTTCCGTCGCTCGTGGGCGGCTCGGCCGATCTCAACCCCTCGACCAAGACCTTCATCGAGGGCTCGCCGGCGGTGAAGCGGGGCGCGTACGCGGGTCGCAACATCCACTTCGGTATCCGCGAGCACGCGATGGGCGCGATCCTGAACGGGATGGCGATGACCGAGGGGTTCATCCCGTTCGGCTCGACGTTCCTCGTCTTCGCCGACTACATGCGGCCGACGATCCGGCTCGCGGCGCTCAGCGAGGTGCAGAGCATCTTCGTGTTCACGCACGACAGCGTCTACCTCGGCGAGGACGGCCCCACCCACCAGCCGGTCGAGCAACTCTGGTCGCTGCGCCTCATCCCGAACGTCGACGTCGTGCGCCCCGCCGACGCGCTCGAGTGCGCGGCGGCGTGGGCCCACGCCCTCGGTCGCAAGAAGGGCCCGACCGTGCTGTCGCTCACGCGTCAGAACGTCCCGGTGCTCGAGCGGCCGAGCGGGTTCGACAACGCCGTCATGCTCCGCGGCGGCTACGTCCTCGCCGACGCCGCGAACCCGACCATGGCGATGATCGCGACCGGTAGCGAGGTCTCGCTCGCCGTCGCGGCGAAGAAGCTGCTCGACGATCGCGGCGAGCGGGTTCGCGTCGTCTCGATGCCGTGCGTCGAGGCGTTCAACCGCCAAGACGACGCCTACCGCGCGTCGGTGCTCCCCGCGGGGCTCCCGCGCGTCGCGATCGAGCTCGGCGTCTCCACGCCGTGGCGCGCGATCGTGGGCGAGAGCGGCCTCGTCATCGGCCACGACCGCTTCGGCGCGTCGGCGCCCTACAAGGTGCTCGCCAAAGAGTTCGGATTCGTCCCCGAGGCCGTGGCTGCGACCGTGCGCGCGTGGAAAAAGGGCAGCGCGGAGTAGCGCAGGGTAGGGCGGCTCGTTGACCGCCGGGTGAGCCAGAAGACTTGGCGCCAGCCGACGCCAAGGGAGACGCCCGCGAGCGAGCTTCCGCAGCTCTTCACGCAGCAAGGTCTCGAAGCGCACCCGCAGCGCTGGCTCGGTGCGAAAGCGCTCGAAGTAGGCTTCTTGCAGCGCTTGCTTGGCCGCCGTCGTGAGACCGAAACGCGCGAGCACATCGGCGCTGTCCTCGCCCTCGGTGGAGAGCGCGGCGCGCAGCGTCGCGTAGTCGCGGAGGGACATGTCGGGGCGCGCCTCGCGCGGCTTGGGGCCGAGATCTGGCAACGGCGCGAGGACCGTCGCTCCCGCGTCGTCGGCGGGCTCGGTCGCGGGCGGCCCAGCGATCTCGCGCATCCGCTCGGGGGTCGTCCGGCCGGCGAACGGGATGATCGGAAGCGGATTGCGAAAGGGCTTCTGTGTGACGTCGGGGTCGAACGCTTCGGGCTGGGCGAGCATCGTGCGCACGGCCTCCGGCAGGGGTGCGATCACCGTGCCCCCGGCATCCCGGGATCTCGAGACCAGCTTCGCGGGCGGCGGAGCGCCCAGCTTCCCCGAGAAGGGGAGAGCCAGCGGATTGGGGACGCCGCCCATGACAGTCTCGTCGACCGAGCGTTCGGGCGTGTCGGCGCGAAGGTAGGTCGGCACGACAGGGGGCGCGACCCGTCGCGTCTCCTCGCGAGGCGGGCCCTCGGGCGGCGAAGCCTCAGGACGCGTCCCTGCGACCACAGGCGGAGGGGCGGGGGAAGGGGCGGGGAGGGGGCCCAACGA
>CALKVR010001276.1 GCA_938004815.1 uncultured Polyangiaceae bacterium
GAACTTGAGCACCGCGGTCGGGGGCCGCTCGCTCGACGAGATCGACGTGACGGAGCGGAGCGACAACGGTCGCATCGGCACCGAGCTCTACGGCGCGCTCAAGGGCAAAGCGAACCCGGCTCTGTACGGCCCGGGCGGCGCGCGCGGGTCGGTCCACGGCTACGCGTGGGTGGGCGAGTCGATGGTCATTCAGGGCAGCGACTGGGAGGGCCCGCGCATCCACACCGCGCGGGGCCCGCGTATCGAGCGCTTCTCGGTCCCCGAGACCTCGGTCGGCTGCGAGAAGAGCACGTTCACCGAGGGTGCCCTGGACACGTGGGCGTTCGGCGGCGCCCGAAACGGGATGCTCGTGTCGGCCGGCACCTACTGCAAGACCGAAGGGCCGGCCGTCGAGGTCTGGGCGCCCGACGAGACCAAGGGCATGATCGTGCCGCTCGACGAGCACCTCGCCAAGGACGCGCGCTTCGAGGCGGTGGTGCCCTACGGCGCCGACGGCGTGCTGCTCATGCCGTGGCGGAGCAACAAGATCCTCCTCTACAAGCAGGATGCGGTGAGCGTCTTCGCCGAGCTCGACGGCTACGATTCGTCGTTCGTGACCGCCAAGGGGCAGGTGTTCGTCAACGACGGCAAGCAGATCCTCGAGCTCTCGCCCGGCAAGAAGACGGTCGTCGGCACCCTGGCGTGGCCGGCGGGCTTTCGCAACATGGTGCACCACGGCGGCGAATTTTGGGTGAGCGGCGGTGGTGTCTACAAGCTGGTCCCCGGCAAGGGAACGGCGTTTACGCCCGACTGCAAGACGCCGTTCGTCATGCTCTACGACGTGAAGCCCGACGTCGAGCCGACGTTCACGTTCCCCGCGACGCGCAAGGCGCTCGGTTCGTTCGCGCAAGCCAAGGACATTCAGCTGGTCGAGTTCATCGAGGGCCGACGCCGCCTCGGCGTCGTCGTGCCCTCGCGTGAGGTCGGCGAGGCGGTGATCGCCCACGTGAAGGCGAACATGAAGGACGAGGACCCAAAGCTCCTCTGCTACGCGCCGAAGAGCCCGAAGACCCACGCCATCGTCAAATAACCGCCGCTCTGAGGTCGCTCTTCAGGTGAGGACGCCGGCGACGCTCGTCGTCCCGTGGTCGCCGAAGATCGCGCCGTTGGTCCCGAACTGTCCTTGGACGCCGAATGCCTCGAGCAGCGTCACGTGCAGGTTGGCGAGCGGGGTGCCGCCGCCGGAGACCTGGCGCCCGTCGCAGGCGACGAGCCCGGCGCCTCCGAAGACGAGGGGGCAGTTGTTGGCGTGATCGTGCGAGCTGCCTTCGCCCATGCTCGCGATCGCGAGCACGACCGTCTCGTCGAGGAGGCTTTGGCCGGACGGCATCGTCGTGGTCTCGAGGAGCCCGAGGAGGTGGCCGATCTGCATCGCCGACCAGGTCTCCACGACCTCGAGGCGGGCCTTCTCGTCGGCGTTCGTGTAGTGCGAGAGCGCGTGGTGTTGCCCCGGCGCGCCGAGAAAATCGTGTGACCGACCGCTCAGCCCGAACTCGAGCATGAACGACATGACGCGTGTCTGATCGCACTGGAGCGCGAGCCGGATGAGCTCGTGGAACGCGGCGACCCGGTCGGGATAGGGGAGCGAGCCGCCGGGCCCCTCGAGCGGCACCTCGCACGCGAGCGCCTCGGCCGAGAGGCTCTTCTCCAGCTCGCGGAGCGCGGTGAAGTACTCTTCGAGGCGCGCCTTGTCGTCGCGCCCGAGGCGCAATTGGAGCGCCTTGGCGTCCTCATCGACGTGATCGAGGACCGACGAGAGCGAGCGCTTGCGCCGCTCGCCGGCTTCGCCCGTGAGGCCGTCGGTCGCGCTCGCGAACAAGCGGTCGAAGGCAGCGGCCGGGTCGATGGTGGGGATGAGGGGGCTGCCGGCGCCGGCCCACGAGACGCTCTGGGTGTAGGCGCACGAGGCGCCGCCGACGTCGCACGGCCCGGGCTCGCCGCCGCTCCACTGGAGCGAGCGGAACCGCGTGTCGCTGCCGATCGCGTTCGCGACGGCCTGGTCGAGCGAGATGCCGTTCTTGAGACCGACGAGATCGGGGATGGTGCTGCCGGTCAGGATGGTGCCCGTCCCCATCGCGTGTGCCGCGCCCGGGCTGCCGCGCGCGGCGATGTTGTCGAAGCCGACGAGCGACAGGCAGCGGCCCGCGAACGGCTGCAGCGCCGCCGACTGGGGAGCGAACGTGAGACCGCCCCCACCTGCCGACGGCACCCACCACTCGGGCCGCCGGCCGTTCGGGAGGTAGTAGACCAGGAGCCGAGGCGGACCGGCGGCGGCCGAGGCCCGCTTGGGCTCGAACCACTCCAGCATCGGCAGGGCGAGCGCGGCCGACGCGGCGCCGCGAAGGAACCGACGGCGCGAGGTCGATGACGAACGTCGATTCATGGCGTGGTCTCTCCGTCGAGCGGGACCGGGGACCGGAAGGACGGCGTGAGGACGATCGCGGTGATGACGTCGCGCAGGGTCGCCCCCTCACCGATCCGCGCGGCGATCGCGTCGATGTGGGGGATGTCGGCCTTCACGGCGGGGGGGCCGAGCGGGGAGCTGAGCAGCTTCTGGGTGGTG
>CALKVR010001277.1 GCA_938004815.1 uncultured Polyangiaceae bacterium
GTGCGCGCCCTGCCAGAGCGCGGCCACGCCCACGATGGCCCCGGAGCCGGAGACCCCCGCGACCGCGACGAGCGTCGCCGAGCCGGCGGTCTCCGCCAGCGCGAAGCCGAGCGCGACGGCGAGCGCGAAGCCGGCCCTCACCGGCAAGCTGCCGCCGACGGCGTGGACAGGAAGCCCCGTCAGCACCGCTGCGCCCGGCGCGCCCACCGGCGCCGGGTCCAGCAAGCCGCAAGGCAAACCGCCTGCCTCGGCCGGCCCTGGCCGCGAGGACCCGGGCGGCGCGGAACCGGACAGCTTCATCCCGTGACTGACAACGCCCCGGCGACGGTCTAGGGTGCACCCGGCGCCTTTTCGGGCGCCGCACACCCAAGTCGCTAACAAGGAGCAGCTGGCAGGATGGCGTGGCTCGTCGCTCTCGACGGAGGTCTGGCAGGAAAGAAGTTTCCGCTCGACGCCACCTTCCTCGTCGGCCGCGGCCCCTTCAACCACGTCGTCCTCGACGACGTCCGCATCTCGCGCCAGCACGCGAAGATCTCCCCCGAAGCGGGCGGCCACGTCGCCTACGATCTGAACAGCGCCAACGGTACGTTCGTCAACGACGAGCCGGTCACGCGCCACCGTCTGGTCCCGGGCGATCTCGTTCGGTTCGGGCCGTTCCGTTTTCGGTTCGAGTCGGACCCGGACACCGACATGCGCCCGCGCTACCGGCGGCGCACGTCCGAAGAGCTGACGCGGCCCGGGTTCGATCCGCCGACCAAGATCGTCGGAGAGACCGACGCCCAGGTCCCGCGCACCCTCATCATGACGGGTGGCCTCGCCGATCTCGAGCAAGCCGATCGGCGCCTCCGAACGCTGTTCAGCTTCGTGCAGTCGATCGGCACCACCCTCGACACCGCCGAGCTGCTCGATCGCATCTCCGAGGGGCTCCTCGACGCCTTCCCGAGCGGCGCCATCTCGGTCGTCTACCTGCTCGACCCCGTCACCGACACGATGGACCCGAAGCGGGTCAAGGCCCGCGACAAACGGCAGATCCCGAGCCCGCCGCTCCCGGCCGAGCTCTACATGGATCTCGTCCAGCGCGGCAAAGCCGTCCTCTCGGCGCCGATGTCGCTCGCCTTCGACGACGAGGAAGGCAACTCGGGGCTCGCCATGCACGCGCCGATGGTGTTCCGCGGGCGCGTCGTCGGCGTCCTCAACGTTCGGTGCGACCCCGGCTCGGGGTTCTCGCAGGGCGACCTCGATCTGCTCACCGCGATCGCGTCGCACGCCGCGCTCGCGCACGAGAGCTCGCAGCTGCACCAGGCCTCGCTCGCGCAGCAACGGATGCAGCACGATCTGAACCTCGCGGAGCAGATCCAAAAGAGCTTCCTTCCGTCGTCGCTGCCGACGCCGCCCGACCTCTCGTTCGTCGCCGAGTACCGCCCCGCGTACAGCGTCGGGGGCGACTTCTACGACGTGTTCTGGCAAGGGCGTCGCGGCCGCGCTCCTCATGGCGCGCGTCTCCAGCGATCTCCGCACCGCGATGCTGACCGAGCGGGGCCCGGCCGGCGCGCTGGCCCGCGTGAACCGCGATCTCGTCGCGCGCGGTCAGCACGACATCTTCGTGACGGCGGTGGCGCTCAGCCTGCACGTACCGACGCGCACCATCACGCTCGCCAACGCCGGGCACCTGCCCCCGTACGTCCGCCGGGCAGAAGAGGGCGAGCTCGTGCGGATCGAGGACGCCACGAGCTGCCCCCTCGGCCTCTTCGACGTCATCGACTACGAGCAGGCCGACGTGCGGCTGCTCGGGGGCGACACGCTCGTGCTCTCGACCGACGGCGTGCAAGAGGCGACGAGCGAGCGCGGCGAGCAGTTCGGCTTCGGGCGCGTCGAGACCGCGCTGGCGCACGGCTCGAGCTCGCCCCAAGACATCGCGTCTCGCTTGCTGGGCGCTCTCCGCCAGCACGTCGGGGCCGCGCCGCAGTACGACGATCTGACGTTGCTCCTTTGCGGCGCCAAAGGCTGAGAAGTACACAACAGGCGACAGGCGATGAACAACCGACAACGGCGCGCTGCCGCCTCGCGTCTGACAGGTGTTTCTCGCATCGTTGGTTGGGTATCGCCTGTCGCCTGTTGTGTGTTGTTTTCGGTATTCCTCGCGCTGCCTGCCTTCGCGCAGCAGCCTTCGGCAACGCCTACGCCGACACCTTCGGCGTCCGCGCGGCCGGCGCCGCGGGCACCGTCCGCGCCCGCGCCCGCGGCTGACGAAGACCGTTCACGCTCCACCCCGAGGCGCTCGCTCTCCGGGTTTCTGCGCGCGGCGAGAGACGGGGACTACGAGAAGGCGTCTCGGTTCCTCGATCTGCGCGGCATCCCTCGCAGCCGCGAGAAGCGCGAGGGCCCGGAGCTCGCGGCGATGCTGCTTCGGGTGCTCGAGTGGCGCGTCGAGCTCGACGCCGACGCGCTCCCCGACGAGCCCTCGTTGCCCAACCTCGGTGCTGACGGTGTCGTCATTGATGTCGCCGAGATCGCAGGCGAGTCGCACGTGCTCTCGCTCGTCCCGGTGAGGCAGCCGGACGGGTCGAGCGCGTGGCTCTTTTCACGCGAGACGGTCGCCGCGGTGCGCCCGATCCACGACGCGAACGAGCGCCGATGGCTCGAGGAGCGTGTACCCGAGTGGATGAAGCGGCGCACCGGCACCGGGCTCGCGCTCTGGCAGTGGCTCGGCCTCGTGGCGCTCGCGCTCGTCGCTTACGGCGCAGCGCGGGCGGTCGGCGCCGCCGTGATCGGCCTCGTCGTGCGCCTCCTCAAGCCCCGCAACGAGCAGGCCGCCGACATGGTCGGCGCGGTGAGACGCCCCCTCCGCCTCTTGCTCGCGGCCTTCGCCTTCGAGGTCGGCGTGGGCTACCTCCTCTTGCCGGCGACGGCAGAGCGGGTGGTGGAGCGCGGCGCCAACATCCTCTACATCGCCGCTGGGGCGTGGGCGGTGATCGCGCTCGTGCGCGTGGGCACGCTCGCGTGGGAAAAGGTCCTGCCCGAGGACACGGGCGGGCTGCACCGTGGCCTGCGTACGCGGCTCACGATGATGCGCCGGATCGTGACCGTCCTCGTCGGCATCGTCGCGGTGGGGCTCGCGCTCTTGCAGTTCGAGGTGGTCCGCAGCGTGGGCCTGTCGCTCTTGGCGTCCGCCGGTATCCTCGGCGTGCTCGTCGGCTTTGCCGCTCAGCGCACGCTCGGCGGCATCATCGCCGGCATCGAGATGAGCATCACGCAGCCGATCCGGATCGGCGACATGGTCGAGTTCGAGAAGGGCGATCTCGGCGTGGTCGAGCACATCTACTTCACGTACGTCGTGGTGCGGCTCCGCGATGACCGCCGTCAGATCGTACCTGTCACGCGCGTCATGGCGGCGCCGTTCATCAACTGGACGCGCTCGGGCCTCGACGTGCTGGTTCGCGTCGAGCTCCTGGTCGACCACGCCGCACCGATCGACCAGATGCGCGCCGCGTTCCTCGGCTTCTGCAAAGAGGCCAAGCTTTGGGACAAGCGGATCGCTCGCGTCGACGTCGTCGAGACGACCGACCGCGCCGCCCGTCTCGTCGGCATCGCGTCGGTGCGCGCCGCGACCGACGCGTACGACCTGGCCTGCCACCTGCGCGAGCGGTGGCTCGTGTTCGTTCAGCAGCTCGAGGGCGGAAAGTACCTGGTC
>CALKVR010001278.1 GCA_938004815.1 uncultured Polyangiaceae bacterium
AAGCCAGCGCGCACTCGAGGACCGTGCTCGCGGAGAGCGCGTCGGGCCGGTGATCGCCGGTGCCTCGGCGGAGGACGGCCAGAAAATTGTCCGACTCGGCGGCGAGGGTGCGGCGGGCGCGCTCCGCGTCCGGGCCCGCGTCGGCGCGGCAGAGCGCGCGCGCCATCGCGGCGAAGTGCTGGGCGTGGCGCGCGACGACCTCGCCCTCGAGCCCGCTCTCGGCGAGCCGCCCGCTCGCGAGCTCTCGGATCGCGCCCAGCATGCCGAAGCGACCCGCGTCGCCGCGCACCACGAGCGATTTTCCCACGAGCCGATCGACCACCTCCGCGGTGCGCTCGACGCTCGCGTTGCCCATCACCGCCGCGAGGCCCGCCGCGTCGAAGCCGCCCCGGAACGAGGCGGCGTGCGCGAGCGCGTCCTTTTCTTCATGGGTGAGCAGGTGCCACGACGCTTCGATCGCCTCTCCCAGGCTCGTCCGAGCCTCTTCGAGCTCGCGCCTCAGGTTCTCGGCGAGAGGGAGCTCGACGCGCGCTGCGCACAGCTCGATCGCGAGAGGCAGACCGTCGAGGTCCGCCACCGCGCGCGCAATCGCGGCGATGTCGCTCGCGGTCGGCCGGTACCTCGGTTGGGTCACCGTGAACCGCTCGAGGAAGAGCTCCACCCCTTCGGCGTGGGCCTCACCGACGGCGGCGCGCACCCCGAGCGGCGCGACCTCGATGCAGCGCTCCGCCGCCAGTCCGAGCCGGTGGCGCGAGGTGACGAGCATCGGCCGCCCGGCCTCGGCCCACCGCGCCACGATCGGCGCGCACTCGTCGGCGAGGTGCTCGAAGTTGTCGAGGACGAGGAGCGCGGTCTCACGCGCTCGGAGCGCGTCGGTGATCGCGCGGGCCGCGTCGTCCACGGACGCGTCGCGCCCGACCTCGACCTCGAGCGCGCGCGCGACCGAAGCGCACAGGTCGAGCGCACCATTCGCCTCGAGCAGATCGCAGAGGATGATGTCGGCCGACTCGATCAGATCGCGGTGACAGACCTCGCGGCAGAGCCTCGTCTTGCCGACCCCAGGTGGCCCGACCAATGTGACGAGCCGCCCCTTGCCGAGCTCGTCGACGAGGCGCGCGATCTCGTGCTCGCGGCCGACCAGGCGTGTCGGCGCCGGGCTCAACCTCGGCATCGGCCGCAAGCGTCGCACGCCCGATGATTCAGGACCAGGCGGGCAGCCCGTGGTCGCCGCCGAGACACGCATCCCCGGTGCGGAGGTCATGCTCACGCCGCGGTAGCATTCCGCGTGCCGTCGACGACAACTGACCGGCGGTCAATAAAGCCGGCGACGTGGCCGGGCCGCCGCCTTAACTCGCTGGATCACTCTCCGCCCGCCGCTGGTTCAGCGATCGCTCTGCGCCGAGGTGGGTGCGCGGCGTGGGAGCCGGCGCAACCCCGTGATCCCGACCCCTATCGCGAGCAGGGCGACGACGAACGAGACAGGCGTGTCATTGCCGTTCGACGGTACGACGCACCCGCATCCGTCGTCGCCGCTGTCGCCGTCGCCGTCGGGCGCCGTCCCGCCGCCGCTGCTGCTCGACGAGGTCGAAGCGGCAGCACAAAGGTCGGTCTGGAGGATCTGCATCTGGGCCGCCCACTTCGCCACGCAGGCGTCGGTCACGCTCGTGCCGGCGGCGCAAGCAGGGTCGGGCCCCCCGAGGCACGAGAGGTGATGGATCGCTTCGAAGGTCGCGCCCTTATCGGTGCTGCGCCCGATGGTGAAGCCGCTCACCGCCTCTTTTGCACACGCGTAGAGCCGGTCACCCGCCCACGTCAGGCACCGCACGCCGAGCGTGCTCACTTGCGTGAAGACCAGATCGTCGGTGCGCGCACCATGGATCCCGTCGGTCTCGGTCCCGACACGCACCTCGGAGCCATCGGGCGACAGCGCGAAGCCGAGGAGCGGGCTCGTCGCGTCGAACACGCTCTCCCAGGTCTCGCCCGCGTCGCGGGTCACGAGCAGCTTGCCGAGGTCGGAGTCGAGGCGGACGTAGACCGTGTCGGGGTCGCCAGGGGCGATCGCAGCGATGTAGGGCCCCGCCTGGTTGTTGCTGCCGGGGATCGGCAGCATCTCCCACGTCGCCCCGCCGTCCGAGGAGCGCGCCAGCGTGCCGATGTAGTTGTCGCTGCTGGGGATGGCGAAGCCCGAGAGGTAGATACGCTGATCGTTCGAGGGCGCTGCGTCGGCGGTGAGAGCGAGGAAGTCATCGGGCAGCGACGCGCCCGCCTGCGCCCAGGTCGCGCCGGTGTCGTCGCTGGCCCAGAGCCGGGTATCGAAGACGTTCCCACCGAGCCCGTTCGAGCTCACCGCGATGGCGCGGGTCGGTTCCGTCTTGTTCGCCGAGACGTCGACGAAGAACCTGCCCGCGAGATCGCCCGGCACGAACCCGAGGTTGCAGCCCTCGGGCGAGCCGACGACGAGGCCGTCGAACACGCCTGCGATGAGCTTGCCGCCGTCGAGCACCGCGATCGGCGGATCGAGCACGCCGCCGTACCCCGCCGCGTCCTCGCACGTCCAGTACCAGGTCGCGCCGTCGTCGCGCGTGTGGATGAACCCATAGGTGACCTGAACCTCGATGTGCGCGGGGTCGGTCGGATCGACGACGAGCTGCTCGGCCGACGGAAAGCGCCCGTTCGCCCGTGCTTCGCCAGCGACCGAGCCCACCAAGAGCGCCGTGGCCGCCGCCGCGGCAAGGCCAGCGCGCCTCACGGCACGCCCATGTACGCCAGCAGATCGGCGAGCTCGGCGTCGCTGAGCACCTCGAGCGAGAACGGCGGCATCTGCCCGCCGTAGCCCCGGAACGTCCCGTGGCGCGTCTTCTCGACGAACACGAGACGTCGCTCGGCCTCGGTGTACTCGGGCGAGGGGTGATCCGCGATCGTCTCGTCGGGCAGCGACGGCGCGTTCGGCGTCTTTTTTCCATCGCCGGTGTGGATCGCGCCGTGACAGGTCGCGCACGCGCCGTCGTAGACCGGCTTGCCGCGCGCGGCGTCGCCCGGCCCCGGGTCGACGACCAGGCCGACGGTGAAGCTCACCGGGGCCGCGTCGCCCTCGAGCGACTCGAGGTAGGCGTAGATCGCGCGCGCCTCGACCTCCGCCCCCGTCCAGTCCGAGTCGGCGAGCATGAAGTAGTAGCGACAGTGGTTGATGGCGCCGAGCAGCGTGAGCTCCTGCCCAGCCCAGTAGCTCGGCCGTGAGGTGACACCTGCCAGGGAGCCGCCGGTAAAATAGGGGCGCGGCCCCGCGTCGTGGCAGTCGCTGCACGCCACCTGGTTTCCGGGCGCGGGCGAGAGCTCGGCGAGACCGAAGAGGATCTCGCCATGCTCGACCGCCGAGCGCGTCTCGACCGTCGTCTCGCCGCCGCCACAGCCAGCGACGATGCATGAAGCGACGATCGAGGACCAGAGCGCGCTGCGGATCACGGTGCGCCTCCCGTCCGCAGGCGGATCGAGTCGGGGTAGACGCCGACCTCGGTCTTGGTCACGACCGCGAGCGCCGCGTCGAGCATGACGACGCTGCCGTTCGCCTTCTTGTCGCCCTCGCAGACCACGAAGACGCTGCCCTCGTCGACCATCACCTCGTGGGGCAGGACGCACTCGCTCGGCGAGAACGACCGCGTCTCGGGCGGATCGACGCCGGAGAGATCGATCGTGACCAGCGCATCGGGCTGCTGGGTGGGCATGATCATCTTTCCGTCGCTCGTGAACGCCGCGAAGAACGGGGCACCTGCCCCGATCGATGCCATCGACACCGTCCGCGTCGAATCGAAAGCCCCCGTCGCGACCTCGAAGAAGCGAACGTCCTTCGAGACGGTGTTCGAGACCGTGACCCAAGCGCCGTCGGGGCTGAGCTGCGCGGCGTATGGACCGTACGAGGGGGCTCCGAAGCCGACGACCCCAGGGCCGACGTCGACGAGGAGGGGCGCGGCCGTGGGCTGGGTGAGGTCGACCACGGCCAGGCGGTCTTCGCCGTA
>CALKVR010001279.1 GCA_938004815.1 uncultured Polyangiaceae bacterium
GCCCCTCGGTAGAAGGGGCTGCGGGCGAAGCCGCCCGTGAACTCCGGCCGGTAGTCCTCTTCGACGAGCTCCACGCCGGTCCAGTCGAGCCCGGCCAAGTCTCCCGTCATCATGATCGGGTCGATGCCCTCGTCGGTCGACGTCTCGACGGCGGCGGTGATATCGATCTCGTGGGCGAAGCGCGGCGCGTTCGAGTAGAGCGTCACCGTCTTCGGCGTCCCGTCCTCGAAGCGGACCTCGCCATCCTCCCACCAAAGGCTGAGCCCGACAGGCGTCGGCCCCGCCGGCGGCGAGGCGACCGACGCGGCAGGGGGCGAGAGCACGAGAGCGGCGACCCCGAGCGCCGCAGCAGGGCCGAGGACGACGAGAGGCGACGAAAGGCGAGAGCGCGTCATGGGCGACGACCGCTATCCGGGCGTTCCCGAGATCTCAACGAACGCGCTCCGTCGCGGGCGAGATTACGCGCTTCCTCGTACCCGGCTCTCTCGCCCGAGAGGTGGTAGCATCGCGCGATGCCGCGTTTCGAGCTCGTCGCGTTCGGCGCCCCCGCTCCCGAGGGAGCGACGTGCTGCGACGGCCTCGTCGAGGGCGCGGCGCTCGATCTCTCTCACTGGCCGGGCAACGCGACGCCCGCGCGGTATGCCGCCGACACGTCGACCGAGATCGCCCTTCGCTTCGCGGCCGATCCCGATCGCGAGCTCGACCTCGTCGTGAACAACCACTTCGACGTCGACGGTGCCCTCACCGTGCTCTCGCTGCTCGAGCCGGCGCTCGCGCTCGCGCACCCTGACGTCTTGGTGGCAGCGGCAGAGACCGGCGATTTCGACGAGTGGCCGCGGACCGACCGCGGCATCTGGCTCGCGGCCGCGATCGACGGGCTCACGAGGGGCCTCGGCGAGGCCGCCGCCTACCTGACGGTGATCGAGCGCCTCCCGGCCGTTCTGCCGAACCTCTCGGCGCGCGAGGACCTCTGGGGTGAGCGCTTTCAGGCGCTCCAGGCTGCCGTCGCCGGCGTCGCGCGCGGCGACGTCGCCGTCGAGCGCGTCGGGCCAATCGCGATCGTCAGGCACCCCCGCGGCGCGCCCGAGCTCGACGGACTGGTCGCGTTTCGCTCGCTTCCGACGGGCGTCTCGCGCATCCTCTGGGCCTTCGAGCGCGCACCCGGGTGCTTCGACTACCGCTACGAGATGCCGCGCTACGCGTGGGCCCACACCGTGACGCGCCCGACGCTCGAGCGCCCGAGCAAGAACGCGCTCGTCGTCGCGCTCGCGGGCAGCTGGTCGCTCAAGGGCGACGCGCTCGGCATGACGGGCCTCATCCGCACCGAGGCACCGCTCGCCGTGCGACCGCTGGCCCTCGCCGACAGCTTGCTCGAGCGCGAGCGCGAGCTGGGCACGCTCTGAGAAGGCATCCATGATTCGAGTGCTCGTGGTCGAGGATCAACGGGACACGCGTGAACGAATCGTGCGAACGCTCAGGCAGCACGCGGCAGAGCTCACGGTCGAAGCGGCGAGCTCTGCAGAAGCCGCGCTCGACCTGGTGTCGCGATCCGCGTTCGACTGCGCGCTCATCGACCTCGGTCTGCCGGGCATGACCGGACTCGAGCTGGTCGCGACGTTGGTCGACGAGCGGCCTGCCACCGTACCCATCGTGCTCACGACGTTCGACGACGAGCCGACCGTCTTCGCCGCGCTCCGCGCCGGAGCGCGCGGATACCTGCTCAAGAACGTGCAGGCGATGTCGCTCTACGCCGCCATCCGCGAGGCCACGCGCGGCGGCGCGCCGATGACGCCGCGAATCGCGCGGATCGTGCTCGACGCCTGGAAGAACAGCGCGGAGCCGGCCCGCGCAGCGCGAAGCAGCGCGCCCGGCGGGGCCGTGGCCACGCTGAGCGAGCGCGAGCGCAGCGTGCTGGCCGAGCTCGCTCGCGGCCGAACGTACGCCGAGGTCGGCGCTGCGCTCGGAATCGGGCTGGGGACGGTACAGGGCTACGTGAAGACGATCTACGGTAAGCTCCGGATTAGCTCCAAGGCAGAGGCGGCGGCGCTCGCTACCAAGCTCGGCCTCACGGGCCCATGACCGATCGGTACGACCCCGACACGGCCCTGACGCGCTACCTCGGTAACGCCGAGACGGCGGTCCGGTCACCAGCCACGCTCGGGATCCTCGGTGCCGTGGGCGCCGCGCTGATCGGGATCTCGATGGTGCCGGCGGCGAGCCGCACCATCGGTATCGGCCCGAGCGAGGCAATCCCCATCACGGCCGCCATTCTGGGATCGATCACCGTCGCGACCATAGGCTTCCGTACGCTCGGCCCGGCTTCACGCGTGTACAGATTCTTGGAGCAGGCCGAGACGGTCGTCATCCAGGCCGCGCTGGTATCGGGCGCGTACGTCTCGCACGGCGGAGCCGGGCTCTTCTGGATTCTGTGGCTCGCGCACGTCGCGATGTTGGGGGCGCTGCCTCTCAACCCACGCCTTGGGATCGTGGTTACCGTCGTCGGCCCTACCCTCGCTGCGGTGGCGTTCTGGCGCGGTGGCGACGCAACCAACGCGCTCGTCGCCCTCGCGACCATGCTTCTCGGCCTGTTCTTGAGCACCACCGGCCGACGAGCCACGACCGACGTCGTCACGGCGACCGCCGAGCGGGAGCGCCTGGCCGACGAGCTCTCCCGCGTTCAGGTCGAGGCCGAGCGGCGTCGAATCGCTCGCGATCTCCACGACGGGCTGGCCGCCGATCTCCACGGGCTTTCGGCGCGGCTCGACATGCTCCAATCGGACCGTGGCGAAGAAGACCCGGGCTCGGACCTGGGCGCGCTTCGGCTGCGAAGCGAGCAGGGTATCGACGAGCTGCGGTCGATCGTTTGGGCGTTGCGCGCCGAGCACCTGCCGTTCGACACCATGGTCGCGTACGTGCGTGACCGGTGCGCCGAGCTCTGCGGGCGCCGAGTGGCGCTCGTCGTGAGCGCGCCGGAGTCCGGCGATTCCGTTCCGGGCGATCTGCGGCTCGCGGTGGTGCGCTCGGCGCAAGAGGCGGTGAGAAACGCGGTACGTCACGGCGCTCCCGAGAACGTGCGCGTGACCCTCGACCTCACCGACGGGCTCCGCTTGTCCGTCGAGGACGACGGCAAGACCCTCACGGACGCGGCGCTGGCGGGGCTCGCCGAAAGCGGCTCCCAGGGCGGCCTGCAGAACCTCGCGAGCCGGGCGCGCGAGCGCGGCGGCAAGCTCGCGCTCGACCGCTCTCCTCTCGGCGGTTTGCGGGTCGCGGTGACGTTCCCTCGCGCCCCTTGAGCGTCCCCCATGCTCATGGGGGCACAGGCCGTGCTGCCTGCTCTACGACTCGTCGTCGGAACCCGAGGAGAGCGCATGGGTACGGTCTTGGAGAGCTGGAGCTCGCTCGACGACGCCGATGGCGACTGGCCCGGCCACGTGTTGCGGCTCGACGAGCGGTCGACGTTTCGCGCGTCGCGCGCCGGGCGCGAGGTGTTCGTCGTGTCCGACCTGCACCTCGGGCCGCCCGCGCCGTTCGGGTTTCCGACCGAGCTGGTCCCATTTCTCTTGGCCGCGCTTCGTGAAGCCGCCGCGCGCGGCGCGATCCTGATCTTGAACGGCGACATCCTCGACGTCGGCCCCACGAAAGAACGAGCGGCCACGATCCTCGGTCGCTACCCGCGTCTCCGGGACGGGCTTCGCGACCTCGCGCGCCAAGCCCCGTTGGTCTATGTGGCCGGCAACCACGACCCGTCGCTCGGCGAGCTCGCCGCCCTGGACCTATGCGAGACGGCGACAGCCGCGGTGCTCGACGACCTCTTGGTCGTGCACGGTCACGAGCTCGACCTGGGCCTCGAGCGCACCCTCATCGGTCGGTCGGGAGACGTCTTCATGCGCGCCCAGCAGTTGCTCGGGGCTCGCGTCGACTCGCCCTACACCAAGTCGAGCTC
>CALKVR010001280.1 GCA_938004815.1 uncultured Polyangiaceae bacterium
CGGACGGCGTGCGCGCGACCTCACGCACGTCGCGGTACAGGCTGCGGATCACGTCCTCGCGAACACCGATCACGATCGCGACGTCGCCCCGCCCCTCGGGGACCCCCCAGTGAAACCATGCCATGTGGCCGGAGACGGGGGGTGGCACCCACGAGTCGCCCGCGCTCCGCGCGAGCACCTCGACCGCCGAGGCCTGACCGTAGTTGGCGGCCAAGACGACCGCGCGCGACCGGTCTTTGTCGTCGAGGCCGCGCGCGACCTCGACGATCGTCCGCGCTTGCTCCCTCCAACCGAACTCGTCGTGGAGCTCGCCGGTGAGGTTTCGCGGCGCAGTGACCGACCCGACGAATGGATCGAGGTGCCGATCGAGCGCCTCGACGGGAACGATCGGGAGCGACACGAGGGCGAACGGCACCCCGGAGAGCGCGACCACGCCCGCGGAATAGATGAGCCGCCGCTCGCGCACGCCCTGCCACGCTCGCTCGATCGAGACTGCCCCCGCCGCGAACAGCGCGGGGAACGCCCCCGCGACGTAATACGGCTTCCCGCGCGTCACGAGGAGCACGGCGAGAGAGAAGAGGAACGCTGCGCCCACCACGCGCAGCTCGACGCGGCGCAAGGTCTCGCGGAGGCCGAGGCCCGAAACGATCACGGTGAGCGGGTTCGTGTAGAGGAGCACCCCCGCGAGAAAGAGCCCGCGCGAGATCTCGGACAGCACGCCCCTGGACATCGTCCGCAGAAACTCCACCGTCGCGAAGTCGTGGGTCGCCTGCCAGATCGCGTTCGGCGCGAAGACGGTCAACGCGACCAGCCCAGCGAGCCAGGGCCAACGCGTACGCCACGCGGCGCGAAGCGGCGTGAAGAGGCTCCCGAGCACGAGCCCCGCCACCCACATCACCATCGCGTGCTTGGTCATCATCCCGAGGCCCACGATCGCGCCGAGGGCCAGCCATGCTCGCGGCGCCGCGCGCCGCCCGAGGCGGATCGCGAAGAGCGCGGCCGCGCTCCAGAGCATGGGCTCGAACACGGGGATGCAGAGGAGCGAGCCCGACCGGAGAAACACCGGCCCCGCCAGCAAGCAGGTGCCAGCGAGGAGCGCGGCTCGAGCGCCCCCGCCCATCTCGCGAACGAGGGCGCACGTGAGAGCCACTGCCGCCGCGCCCGCAAACGCCGGCGCGAGCCGAAGCGCGTGGACGTCGTACCCGAACGGCGCCCCGAAGAGCGCGGTGACCCACGCGATCATCGGCGGGTGATCGACGTACCCAAAGGCAGGATTGCGCGCGCAGACGATGAAGTAGAGCTCGTCGCGGTGCAGGTCCCATCGCCCGAGCACCGCGAGGTGAAGCGCCAGCTTCGCGACCACGAGGCCGGCCGTGACGGCGCGGAAGCTCGCCCGCCCCTCGAGCATCAGGGCGCGACGTACCCGACGGCGAGGCCCGCACCGACGCCGCCGGTCCCATCGGCGCCGCTATCGCCGCACGCCAGCGAGGACACCGGCACGAGGACCCACGCGCAACCAAGGAAGCACCGCATCGGGGCATCCTACCTGTAGTGTCGAGCCCCCACGATGGAGAGTCGAGTCCACGCCGCGCGACCATGAGGGTCGACCGACCGAGGGTGCGCGCTTGGCACACTGCATGAACACGGCGGACATGTTCCGAAACATGCGCCCGGCAAGCATCGCGACTACGACTGCTCTCTTGTGCTGCCTGGGCGTCGCCGCCTGCACCGAGGGCACCGGCGAACAGGGGGAAGACGGGGGCGGAGGCACGAGCGCAGGGCCGGGCACGATATCGGCCTCGACGAGCAACGGGGGGACGGGCTCGATCGCGCCGACCTCGAGCAGCGCGAGCACGTCGACCGGGTCGGGCGGCAGCGAGCCGGGTACGCCCGTCTTGATCGCGCAGGGTCACGCCGGCAGGACGATGCTGTCGTGCGACGACGGTCTCACGTGGGTGAACGACCGGAGCGACGACGACACCGTGCGGTGCGAGGGCGAGTTCGACTGCGATCACCACGTCGGTAGCGGCACGGGGCTGGTCTCGAGCGGCGGGTACGCGATCATGTCGAACGGCTGGGGAACGCCGGGCCTGGTGCGCCGCACGACCGACGGCGTCACGTGGGACGTGATCCTCGAGCTCGATTTTCCCCTCGCGTCGCTGGCGGTCGGCGGCGGCATCGTGATGGGTTCGACGCCGCTCCCGCAGACGTCATCCGACGACGGCGGCACCTGGGCCGACGTGCCCGAAATCTACTTGGCGCCTCCACTTCGCAGCTCGCTCTACATCCCGCACGAAGGCGGCCGGTTCGTCCTCGTCTCCCAGGGGAACGGTTTCCGGGCCTGGCTGAGCGACGATCTCGGCGCCACGTTTCACGAGTCGTCGCCGATCCCCGACAACTGCATCGCGTTCTCGCTCGTCTACGGCAACGGCGCGCTCGTCATGCCGAGCATGGACGGCGGGGCTTGTCGGTCGGCGGACGGCGGCGAGACATGGTCGGTGGTGTCCGTCGGCGCAAACCTCGGACTCTCCACCCTCGCGTTTGCAGGCGATCGGTTCGTCATGCTCGGCGAAGGGAACGGCGGCCTCGCGCTCCACACGAGCACCGACGGCGCTTCCTGGTCGAGCGCAACGACGAACCTGCAGGTGGGAGCGTGGAACGCGCAACTGGGTCGCAACACCGAGACCGGCACCCTGCTCGTCGCCTCCGGAGCCTACGAGAACCAACGGTTCTTCCGCAGCACCGATGGGCTCAGCTGGACGGAAGCGGCCTCCGCGACCCAGAGTCACCCCATTCGTCGGTTCGTGGCGGCTCGGCTCGAAGCTCCCGCTTGTCTGTAGAGTCGGCTCCCCGACCTGGAGACACGACTCTACAGGTCAGGGCCGGCGAAGCGGTCAGGCCGGGCGATCAGGGGTGGCACGGCGGTTGTAGTTGCGCATCGCCATGACGAGATCCCGCGGGACTTCGGGCATCCCCATCGCGCTCCTGGTAGCGGCAGCCGCGCTGGCGGGGTGCGTGGGGGACATCGGCGACAAGGACACCGACGGGCCGGGCTCGACCGAAGACCCCCTCTGCGAAGGGGTACAGCCCGGCGCGACGTACGCCCGACGGCTCACCAAGGTCCAGTACGAGAGCACCGTCCGCGACATCTTCGGCGCGACCATCGATCCGGGGACCACGTTTCCGGTGACGGATCTCGAGGATGGCTTTCGGACCAACATCGCGGCCAACGTCGTCACCTCCGACGGCGCCGAGGGCATCGAGGCGAGCGCGGTCCTCGTGTCGCAGCAACTGACGGGTGACCTGATCGGCTTCGTCGGTTGCGACCCCGCCACCGAGGGCGAGACGTGCGTGCGGCCCTTCGTCGACCGGATCGGGGAGCGTCTCTTCCGCCGGCCGCTCCTACAGGACGAGTCGGACCGGCTCACCGCTCTCTACGACACCATCCTCGCCACCGAAGGCGCGACCGCGCGCCACGGCATCGAAGCGATCGTCCAGGCGATGTTGCAGTCGCCGCAGTTCCTGTACCTGGCCGAGATCGGCGACCCGGGCGCGCCGGGCGAGGTCGTGACGCTGACGGGGCACGAGGTCGCGTCTCGCCTCTCGTACCTGCTCTGGAACACGACGCCCGACGCCGAGCTGCTCGCGCTCGCGTCCGACGGCTCGCTCGATGACTCGGCGGTGCTCGAGGCCCAAGCTCGCCGCCTGCTCGCCGATCCGCGCTCCGATGCGGTCGTGATCGCGTTCTTCGAGGATCTGCTGGAGCTCCAGCGCCTCGCCAACCCGAAGGACCCCGAAGCCTATCCGGGTTGGACGCCGGAGGTGACGCTCGCGGCGCACGACGAGACCGGCGCGTTCGTCCGCTGGGTGGTCCGCGACGCCGACCGCACCCTCCGCACCCTACTGACGTCATCGACCACCGTCGCCAACGGCCCGCTCGCGA
>CALKVR010001281.1 GCA_938004815.1 uncultured Polyangiaceae bacterium
GGTTGCAGCGACGAGCGGCTGTCACCCCTCGCCGGCGCGCCGACGACGACGCCGGCCGCGACCAGCACCGGCACCGGCGGCGGGGGCACCGGCGGCGCCCCACCCACCCCCGGGCCCAAGGTCCGCGACGTGTACTACACGAACCCGTTCGGTGCCGAGTCGAAGAACCTCCTCGCCGATGGCGACTTCGAGCTCTCGCTGGTGGCCGGCAGCGGGCAGTTCGGTTGGATCGCCTTCGGCGGCAACGGCGGACAAGAGCTGTTTCAGGCCGAGACGGGCGGTCTCTGCAAGAGCGGCCTGCGATGCGGCAAGGTCGATGACGGCACAATCCTCTTTGCCCGCGGCACCGCCGCTCCCGACGAGGCCGAGCACCGCGCGTCGCTCTGGTTCAAGCCGGTCGACGACGCGCCGCCCGCCGACGACCCGGATCGCTGCGCGCTCGCCGACGTGTACATCGTCACCTGCGACAGCTTCGACGTCCTCGGCGCCCTCGAGCCGGCCAAGGCTCCCGACGACAAGGGTTGGTGCGAGATCTCGGGCGCGGCCGACCCGTCCACCCGCGCGCTCTGCGTCTACGCCGAGGTGCTCGACTACGACGTCCTTGTCGACGCGGGTTCGCTGCTCCCCGTCGATCCACAGATGGCGATCGCGAGGTCGACGCGGCGGCCCACCGCCGAGCAGCTCGCCCGCATGGCCGCGACGCGCGAGCGCATTCGCTCCCGCATCCACTTCGGTCCCGCGCCGGTGATCCCCGAGCCGGGCGATCTCTCGCGTTCGCCCGAATAGGGCGCGTGGCGTGCTCTTTCGAAAGCACTACCTGGATATCGTCACGCCCGACGATCGGGTGTGGATCATCTACGTCGTCGAGCTTCGCGCGATCGGGCTCGCCGTCCGGGCGGCGGGGGTCTTCCGCTCCGCCGCGGCAGGTCAGGACAGCCGCTCCACGCTCCTCGACGTGAGCGACCCCACGCGCGCAGGCGGGGCGACGTGTTGGTCCTCGCGGTCGCTCGGTGTCTCGTACCGCATCGAGCGCACCATCACGGGTCCGGCGGTCGAGCTCCTGCCGTCGGGCGGCCTCCGCTGGGATTGTCACACGCTCCGGGGCGATGTGACGCTGACCGATCGCGGTGAGCGGGTCGAGGGCACCGGCTACGCCGAGACGATCGACGCCTCGGTACCGCCCTGGGAGTACCCATGGGACACGCTCGCCTGGGGGCGCGTGCACGAGGGCGACGGCGCCTTCGTTTGGACGGTGCTCGACGGCGGAGGCTCGCCGAAGCAGGTGTTCGCCGACGGCGCTCGAGCCCACACCGTGGGCGAGGTGCTCGCCATGGAGACGATCCGAGAGCTCCGGCGCGGTCGCATCGGTGAGACGGTGCTCTCCGCCCTGCCCTTCGCAGAGAAGCTCCCTGGTCGCATCCTCGGGCTGTCCGAGACCAAGATATTCGGTCGCTCCGCGTCGGGCGGCCGCGCGATCTTCGAGAGGGTATGCTTTCCCCCGCGCGAGCCCCGGTGATCGGCAAGGTCCTGTACGGCGCGCTGTTCGTCGCGCTCCTCCCGGCGGCGCTCGTCGTCTGGGAGCGCGCGACGCGCCCCGTCATACCGGCGGCGGGCGTCGCGATCCCCGAGCTCGGCGTCGTCCTGGTCGTCGTGGGCGCGGCGCTGATCCTCGGCGGGTGGCACGCGCTCTGGTTTCACGGGGGCGGCCTCCCCATGAACGCTTTCCCGCCTCCGCGCCTGGTGACACGCGGCGTCTTCGCGCTGGTGGCGCACCCGATCTACGTGGGCTTCGATCTCGGGCTCTTCGGGGTCGCGATGATCACGGGGTCGCCCTCTCTCTTCTGGCTCATCGCGCCCGTGTTGACGCTCGCGAGCGCGGCGCTGCTGTATGGCTACGAGATCCACTCGCTCGACGCGCGCTTCGGCCGCGATCGACCGCGCCCCCTCCTCTCCATTCCGCCGCGCGACGGGCCGCCGACGCTCGGGTCCCGCGCCTCGATCTACTTCGTGTTCTTGTTCCCGTGGGCCGTGCTCTACGAGAGCGTGACCCGCCTCGGACCTCCGCGCGGGGCGATCGAGACGTACCTCGCCTTCGAGCTCGGCGTGCCGCTCGTGACGGCGCTCTACCCTGCGTACGCGAGCGTGTACGTCGTCGCGATGGCGCTCCCGCTCCTCTTGCCATCGAGCGCGGCGCTGCGACGCTACGCCATCGCCGGCGTCACGCTCTCTGCGATCGTCTTTCCGCTCCACTGGTTCTTGCCCTTCGTTGCCACCCCGCGTCCTCTCGACCCGAGCGCACCGTTCGCGGCGGCCATCGAGCTCGAGCGCGCGCTCGACTCGGCCCGCTGCGCGCTGCCCTCGTTCCACGCCGCCTTCGCCTGCGTCGTGGCCGGGACGACGGGCGCTTCGTGGCCTCGCCTCCGCGGCGCAGCCTGGGCTTGGGCGGTGCTCGTCGGCGCCTCGTGCATCGGCGTCGGCATGCATGGCATCGTGGACGTGGTGGCCGGCGCTTTCGTGGGCGTCGTCGCGTGGCGACACGAAGCGACCTGGAGCGCGCTCCGCGGTGCAACCGAGCGCGTCGCCAACTCTTGGCGAGAGTGGACCTTCGGTCCGCTGCGCGTGATCGGACACGGCGCCTACGCCGCGGCCGCCACCACCGTCGGCCTCGTGCTCGTCGTATCGATCGCCGGCCCCGCCTCTACCACCGCCGCGATCGTGGCTGCGTTCGGAGGGCTCATCGGCGCGGCGCTCTGGGCGCAGTGGGTCGAGGGCTCCCCCGCGTTGCTTCGCCCCTATGGGTTCTACGGGGGCGTCCTGGGCATCGTCGGTGCAGCGCTCGCCGCGCCATGGCTCGGCGGGTCCACGTGGATGATCCTCGGCGCGTACTCGGTGGCGGGGCCGTGGGTGCAGGCGCTCGGGCGGCTTCGATGTCTCGTGCAGGGCTGCTGCCACGGCTCGCCAGCGAGCGAGATGGTCGGCGTGCGTTACCATCACCCGCGATCGCGCGTTGTTCGTCTCTCGCCGTGGGCCGGTCAGCCCATTCACCCGACGCCGCTCTATTCCATCCTCGGCAACGTGCTCACCGCGCTCGTCGTTTGGCGCGCATGGGTCGTCGGCATGCCGGCCTCGTTCGTCGCCGGGCTCTTCTTGATCCTGAACGGCCTCGGGCGCTTCGTCGAGGAGTCGTCCCGCGGCGAAGAGCAGACGCCCGTAGCCGGCGGCCTGCGTCTCTACCAGTGGATCGCGCTCGCGGGCGTCGGCGGGGGCGCGGCGCTGACCGCCCTTTCGACCGAAGCGCGCGGCGCGCCCTTCTCGATCGCGTGGTGGTCGCTCGGGCCAATGCTGGTCAGATAAGGCAAGGCGTGTCAGTTCCGCTCGCCCCGAGCCAGCGCCAGCGGACGGTGCGAAGCGACGGGCGGCGGCTCCTGACGAACAGCCGTCCAGGCCCGCAGGATCGCCAAGTTCCTTCGACAGGCTCAGCTCAGAGGGCTGCGCAGAATGCGTCGACGACGGGAAGGCGCGCGCGACGATGGCGACAGTCGTGGCTCGCGTCGCCGCGCACCGTTGAGGCCCC
>CALKVR010001282.1 GCA_938004815.1 uncultured Polyangiaceae bacterium
GGGCGACGACGTCGAGGCCATCATCCTCTCGATCAACCACGACGAGAAGAAGGTGAGCCTGGGCATCAAGCAGCTGTGGGACGACCCCTGGCCGTCGATGCTGACCGAGTTCCCGATCGGCCGCGTCTTCGACGACGCGCTCGTCGTGAGCGTGGTCGACTACGGCGTCTTCGTTCGCCTGCGCGAGGGCGTCGAGGGCCTCATCCCGAAAGAGGAGCTCGACGAGCCGAACGGCAAGATCAAGGCCGGCGACAACGTCAAGTGCGAGGTCACGAGCCAGGACACGGTCGATCGCCGCCTGTTCCTCAGCATGAAGAACATCGGCACCGAGCGTCCGGCTCAGCCGCAGCGCAAGTACGCGTCGGAAGAGGCGAAGCCGGCCGGCACGCTGGGCGATCTCATCAAAGAGAAGCTCGGCGGCAAGCTCGAGCTGAAGTGAGCTGACCTAGTACCGCGACACCGGTCGGGGTCCCGAAACCCTCCTCCACTCACGTGGGGGAGGGTTTTCGTGTTTTCATGGCGCCCATGGGGACCTTTGAAGTCGCGCAGGATCTGGAGGCGAGCACCGCGACCCTGGGCGGGCAGAGCCTGGTCTTTCACTGCCATTTCTACAACTGCGCGCTCCAGGCCGCGGTCGAAGAGGCGCTCGGCGACGACGCCGCCGATATCCAGCGCGCAGCCGCCCACAGCGTCGTGCGCGCGCAGCTCCTCGCGCTGACCAAGGGCCAAGCGACGGACGCCCGCCTCGCCACCGCCTCCAAGCTGTTCGCCGAGCTGGGCTTCGGGACGCTCGATCTCACCGGGCTCGGGCCTCGCGGCGGGCGGGCGACGGTCAAGGCTTCGCACTACGCGATGGGCTGGGTCGCGATCTACGGAGAGCGCGAAGCACCCACGTGCAATTTCGTCGAGGGCTTCGTGGCCGCGGCTCTAGGCGAGGCGTTCGGCATCGCGTCGGAGCGTGTGCGCGTGCGCGAGGTGGGCTGCTTCGCGTGCGGCGCCGAGACGTGCGACTTCGACGTCGAGGTGCTGTGATGGCGATCCGCGAGCAAGAGGTCGTCGCCGCCGTCGCCGGCCTCCAGATCGTCGGCAACGAGGAGGGCCTGATCCCGGCGTTCGGCCTCTACCTGACGCGTCACTACGCCGACTACTACAACCGCATCTCGTTCGCCTGCTACCACCGCGCCGAGCGCGAGGGCCCGGCCGCCCGCGACCGCGCGCGCGCCGCGCTCATCCGCGCCGGCGAGGTCTGCGCGTTCAACACGTTCGGCGGGATCATGCTCTCGCAGGAATGGGAGGCGGTCGTCGCCCCCATGATCGAGTCGCGCGAAGACTGGGCGCACGGGATGGTGGCGGTCGTCAACGCGCTCGGGTGGGGCAAGTGGCGCGTCGACCGGCTCGTCCCCGGCGAGGAGCTCGCGATCAGCATCGCGAACTCCTACGAGTCGACCGGCTACCTGGCCGATCACCCCGAGCGCAGCGACGGGGGCGTGTGCTTCCTCGCCACCGGCGGCGCGTCGGGCATCATGAACCTGCTCTACAACGGCGACATCACGACGCGCCCTGCGCTCACGCCGCAGTACTTCGAGCAGGTGTTCTCCACCGCGGGGCGCTTCGTCGCTCGCGAGACGGCGTGCCGCGCCAACGGCGCGCCTCGCTGCGAGCTCATCACGACCCGCTCGTGAACGACGTCTCGGTCCTGGTTCAGCGCGACTGCTTGGGCGGCGACCGCATCGTCGAGCTGAAGCTCCCGCGCGCGGTCGCCCTACCCGACCTCGATCGGGTCGATGGCGTGGTGACCCGCGTGGTGCTCTCCGAGCTCCCTCGGCCCTTCTTCAAGCTCGACGTGCCCGGGAGGTTCTTGTTGACGGGCATCATCGGCGATCCGCGAATCCGCGTGACGGTGCGGCTTTCGGTGCGCGACCGCGCCGTGCCGACTGCCATCGATGTCGCTCGCTCGCTCTTGGCGGGGCCATGACCGAGTTGAACGTCCACCTCGACCACGCCGCCACCGGTCTGCCTCGCCACCCCGACGCCGTCGACGCGGCCGCACGCGCCGCTCACATGGCGACCCCCGGTCGCGGTCGTCACGGGGCGCAGGCCGCCGCCGCTCACGTGGTCCGGACCGCTCGCGAGAGCGTGCGCGGCCTGGTCGGCGCCGGAACGGTCTGCTTCACCGCAGGCGCCACCCACGCGCTAAACCAAGCGATCGCCGGCATGCGGCCGCGTCCGCGCGCCGTCGCGGTCGATCCGATGGCGCACAACGCCGTCAGGCGGCCCCTCCTCGCCCTCGGGGTTCCGATCTGGATCCTCCCCCACGACGAGAGCGGCCGCGTCGATCTGGGCGCGGCCTGCGCGGAGTGGGAGCCGGTGGATCTCGTCGTCGTGACCCACGCCTCCAACGTGACCGGCCTCGTGCAGCCGGCGGCCGAGATCATCGACATCGCGTCGAAGCGTGGCGCCCGCGCCATCGTCGATGCGGCGCAGACGGCTGGGCTCCTGCCGCTCGGCGGTCTCGGTGGAGCGGCGGCGATCGCGTTCTCGTCTCACAAGGCGCTGCGCGGGCTGCCCGGGAGCGGCGCGCTGGTGCTCGGACACGGCGTCGACGTCGAGCCGCTCGTCACGGGGGGCACGGGCGCCGACGCCATCGAGGCCGCGATGCCGGCCGAGCTCCCCGAGCGCCTCGAGGCCGGCACCCCGAACCTGCCGGGGATCGCGAGCTTCGGCGCAGCTGCCCGCGCAGCGCCGGCAGCCCGCTGGGACTGGGAGCGAGCGTCCGCCCAGCTCCGTGAGTCGATCGCCCGCGCGGGCGGCCGGTGTGTCGGCGCAGGCGAGCTCCCGGTTGTGGCCTTCGAGCTCGACGGCTTCTCGGCCACCGAGGTCGAAGAGATCCTGGACCGCTCGTTCGGGATCACGGTGCGGGCCGGTCTCCACTGTAGCCCCTCGGCGCACGAGACTCTGGGCACGATCGGGCGAGGAACGGTGCGCGCGTCCGCCGGAGCCACTACGATGGCCGACGATCTCGCCGCGCTCGAGGCGGCGCTGCGAGCCATCGCGCGCGCGGCGAAGAGCTGACCGATGCAGAGCCGAACCACCGTCCACGTAGCGCCCGACGCCGATCCGATCTCGGCGCTGCGCGACGCCGTTCGGCGCGCCGTCCAAGCTGCGACGCCGGCGGTGTCGCTCGTGTTCCCGCCCGATGCCCGCCCGGGTCGCGAGATGATCGACGCGCTGGTCGAAGAGGCGGGCGCGCTGGCGCGGGGCACCGAGCTGACGCTCGTGCATCCGAGCCCGAGCATCGGCTTCTTGGTCTCGAGCGTCTCGCTGCGGCTCCCTCACGTGCGCGTGCTGGCGGCGGCGTCGGTGCGAGAGGCCGAGGGGCCGGTCGGCCCCACCGAGGCCGAGCTCGACACGGCGCCCCGATCGGATCCGACGTCGCTCGCCATCGCGTCGGTCACGCGAGCCTTCGAGCAAGCCGTGCGCGGCCGCAAAGCGCATTGCGTCATCGTGCTCGATCCGACCACTCGCCCGCCGACCGAGCTCATCCGCGCGATCGAGCTCCACGCCAAGCGCACCGCGAGCGTCACGACGATCTACCTCGTCCACCCGCTCCCGATGACGGGCTTCTTGGCGTCGACGCTCAGCCTGCGTCTACCGACACACACGATTCGCGCCGTCGCCAACCTCGCGATGGTCCGAGAGGAGTGAGCTTGCCCGATCTGACCGATCCTTCGACAGAGCCGGCCGTGGGCAAGCTGACCGACGACTCGCCCCCGTCGCTCGGTGACGACCCCGAGCAGGTGCTGCGCCGCTCCAGCCCTGGGCGTTTTCTCCTGCGGGTCCTCGTCGGGCTCGTCGTCGTCGCCGCAGTCGGCGCCGGCGGCTACTTCGGTTTTCGGGCGCTCGAAGCGCACCGCGCCCGGTCCCCTTCGACGCTACGACCGCGACGATCGGCAACGACCTCTTCGAGACCGAGCGGCCCGCTCACGAGGCGACGGTCGCCGCGTTCGCGCTCGACAAGACCGAGGTCACCGTCTCGGCCTACCGCACCTGCTTCGAGCAAGGCGGCTGCACCGAGCCCGCGAAGGGCGCGTTCTGCAACCTCGGCCAAGGGCCCGCCGGCGCCGGCGAGCTCAAAGGCGACCGCGACACGCACCCGATCAACTGTGTGACGCACGCGCAAGCAGCGGCGTTCTGCGCGTGGGCGGGCAAGCGCCTCCCGACCGAGCGCGAGTGGGAGCGCGCCGCACGCGTCGCCCACGGCGCGAAGAAAGACAAGCCCGACTACGGCAAGTGGGAGGGTCTGTTTCCGTGGGGCAGCGACAGCCCGTCACGCCGCCACGCGAACGTCTGCGGCAAGGAGTGCCGGCTCTTCGGTGCCGAGCGGGGCCAGGCGTGGCCGAGCATGTGGGCCGACGACGAAGACGGCTTCGCCACGACCGCTCCGGTCGGCAGCTTCGAGAAGGGTGACACCCCGGACGGCCTCGCCGACATGGCCGGGAACGTGTGGGAGTGGACGTCGAGCCCGTTCTGCGAATACCCCGACGAAGCGTGCGGCAACAAGGTCGAGCTCGTGATCCGCGGCGGCGGCTGGCTCAGCTACCACCCGCGCAACCTCGAGGTCACCACGCGCGAGGCGATGCCGGTCACCGACGCCAACCACGCCGTCGGCTTCCGCTGCGCGAAGTGAGGCGAGGTCGCGGAGGCGTACGTCGCCCAGCGCCAAGATCCTATTTCTTGAGGTGGGCGTCGCCGCCCTCGAAGATCCCGTACGCCGTCGGCTGCGGCGCGCCGCGCGGCCACTCTGCCTTGAAGCCCTTGCGCGTTCGTTCCCACCGAAAGGTTGCGGCGAGGTTCTGGCCTTCGAAGAACGGATAGATCAGGCTCGCCACGCCGCCGGACGCGAACGTGAACGTGTCGCCTTTTCCGCCACCCCTGTCGATCGTCACGCCGGTCGGCTTTCCGCGCTCCTTGCTCTCGCCCTTGCACGACACGCGGATCCACTCGCGGACCTTCTTGGTCTCGCAGTCGAGCTTGCTCGACCCGAGCACCGTGACCTCACCGGTCTTGCCCCACTCTTCGAGCG
>CALKVR010001283.1 GCA_938004815.1 uncultured Polyangiaceae bacterium
ATGTCGACCAGTTCGCCGCCGTCTCCGACTGCCGGAACCGAGCAGGCACTCCGAGAGTTCGCCCCGGTGGCATCACAATGGAGCCCGGGAGACAGGCGGTGGAATAGCGCGAGAGACAACACCAGCGCATCCAACCGGCACAGCACCAGACGCATATCCGCGAGAAGAAGCCGGGGGTCGCGGACGGTCTAGGGCGGGAGCGGCTCCGCATCGAGGTCCCTCGATCGGCCGAGCTGCTGCAACTCTGGCTCGAAGACGCCCGCAACGTCGGCTCGCTCGTGGCACGCACGACGAAGCTGCTCGACCTCTACGGCCAGCAAGTGGTCAGCCAGGCCGTCGATGAGCTCCTCGAACGCGGCAGTCACGACTACGGCGCACTCGCGATGCTTTGCGAGAAGCGCCGAAAGCGACCGCGTCGCTTCCTACCCCTCGACCTCGCGCCTCACGTGGTCGAGCGCGATGTCATCCCCCACGATCTCGGAGGCTACGATGACGACGCAGAATGACCCCGTCGAGGCGTTGCGGTCCGTCGGTCTGCGCGCGACGGTCGACACCCTCCGCGCCCTCGTCGCCCACGCCACCAAGAGCAAGATGCCAATCGCTGGCTTCTGTCTCGAGCTCGCGGCCGCCGAGAAGCGCGAGCGCGATGCGCGAAACCTCGCCGCTAGAGCGAAGGCGGCCGCGCTCGGCACCGTCAAGCCGCTCGACCGCTTCGACTGGACGCATCCACGCGCCATCGACCGCGAGCTCTTCGAGGAGCTCCACGCGACCCTCGGCTTCGTCGAACGCGGCGAGAACGTGCTCCTACGCGGGCAGGCTGGCGTCGGTAAGACGACCCTCGCCAAGCATCTCGGATTTGCCGCTCTCGCCAAGGGCTACTCGGTCCGTTACTCCACACTGCCCGCCGCGCTCGCCGACCTCTTGAAGCGGGAGAGCATCCCAGCCGTCGAGCGGGGTCTGCGTCGCTACTGCCAACCGGACCTCTTGATCCTCGACGAGCTTGGGTACGTGCCCTGCGACGCCGAAGCCGCCGACCTGCTCTTCCGGATCGTATCGAGGAGGCACGAGGCCAAGGCCGTCGTGATCACCACGAACCTCGCCTACAAGCAGTGGACCACGGTCTTCGGCGACGCGCCCTGCCTCGGCGCCCTCGTCGATCGCTTCGCCCAGCATTGCCACGTCCTCGACGTCGATGCCGACTCCTGGCGCGACAAGGAGCGCCTCGAGAAGCGCGGCAAGGCGCCCAAGAAACGACGGTGAGCTACGCCGCGAGGGCGACCTCGCCGGGCCGGCGAGATCGCCCTCGATTTCTTCGGATCGAGGTGACCGTCAACACCCATCCCAGGGTCCCCCGTGCACTCGCCAGCGCCCAGATGGAGGTTGAACGGCCCGGCCGCGCCCGTCGCGATGCTGTCCACGCGCAGGTACTTGTAGCCGCTCGTCCACGCCCAGAAGAGAGCTGAGAGATTGAGCGGGCTTGGTGCTTTGGCGGCGTTGAGATGGTTGAGCTCGGCTGGCACGCCTAGTCGAAACGAAAGGCCGACGTAGGCTCCAACCGGTACGGCGCCGCGGACGACGGTGCGCGTCTGCGATGTGCCGTTCGAACAAGCTCCGCTGTCGTTCTCGAAGTCGAGGAGCGCGAGGTTCTCGTACTGCCACAGGCCGTCCTGTTCGAGCTCGAGCGCGACCGCTTCGCCGTCGGCCCTCATCAATCGAACGTCGTGCACGTAGAAGCGGAAGTCGGTGATCGACACCGTCGCGTTCGTGGTGCCGATGCCGTCGTACTCCTGCGCGCAGTCGAAAGCCACGTCGCCGACCTCGGCAGCGAACGGGATATCGACAATGGTGGTGCCACCACCCTCACCCCCCGAGCCGGATGAGCTCGACGTAGAGGACGACGTGCTGGTCGCGGTCGTGCTCGTCGACGTGGAGGATTCATCACCCGTCCCCGCGTCGTCACCACAAGCGAGAGTGCCTAGAGAGAGCAGAACTGGGAGGCGAAGAGATTGCACGGCGATACCTCAGCAGCGTGAATGGGGGGGCAAATTGCTAGAAACAGCCGACGTTCTCGGACTTCGGATAGTAGTAGACGAAGATGTTGCAGTGCTCGTTCTTGTCGACGACGCCGCCGAAGGTGTAGCAACAGTCGAGCTGCCCTTCGGGGGTCATCTTCACGGTTCTGTCGAACTCGTCGAGGCCAGCGTGTAGAACACGCCGCCGTTGGGCTGGACCGTCGCCAGCGAGGCCCCGGTCGTCATGGGCGGCTCGTCCCAGGCGTCCGAAACGTAGAAGGGGGCTGGGCAGTGCGAGGTAGCGAAGCATCATGGTGGGTCTCCAATCACGAATCGTCACAGATCATTGCCAACGGGGAGAGTGAAAGTGCGTGCATTGGTGCGGCTGCCGTGGTGGACTCGGCGCATGGACCGAATGAAATTCGGCTCTCCGAGGGTCTTCATGGGTTCGCGGCGTGAGGCGGCATGAGGTGGATGCC
>CALKVR010001284.1 GCA_938004815.1 uncultured Polyangiaceae bacterium
GTACTCGCCCACGCCCAACTCCGTCTCCGAGGAGCTCATCAAGAAGCACCGCGAAGAAGAGGCGAAGAAGAAGAAGTGACCGCTCAGTCGGCTGCCGAGCAGCCGAAGTGAGCGTAGGTGGAGCCGGCGACGACATGGACGTCGCCGGTTTCGCTTTGTGCGGCGTCCACATTGAACGGCTGGCCGTCTTCTTCGACGAGATTCTCGAGGATGCGGGTGACGGCTGGCGCCGTCGCGGTGGCATCGACGAGGAAGATCTCGTGCTCGCTGCGGTAGTCGCCGGCCCAGCCGACGTAGCAGCCCCCGAAGCCGCCCGCCGTGGGGTGGCAAGCGTAGGTCACGTCGCTCAGGTTTCGATCGAGCGCGATCAGGACCGTGAACGAGTCGGCGGTGGGAAAGATCTTCGCCGCCTGCACGAAGGCGCTCGACCCCTGGCAGCGCGTGCCGATCGCGGGGTCGTCCGGGCAAGGCGACTCCGACCAGGACAGGAGCTCGGTCGCCTGGGACGCCCAAACGCCGTCCGCGGTGCGGTGGAGTTGCCAGACGCGCGGGTCGTCATGCTTCTCGAGCAGCACCAGGGCGCGGCCGTCGGGCGCGACGGCGATGTGGGGAACGCGGTCGAAGGCCTGCTGGAGGATGGTCTCACCGCCCGCGTCGGTGAGCGTCAGAGTCTCGCCGGTCGAGACGGCGAGCAGGCCCGCACCGTCGACGGCCCAGTGATCGGCACGCGGCAGCGGCTCGAGCTCGGCCCCCTCACGCACACGGTGCAGCCCCTCGGAGCTCTCTAGAATGACCGTTCCGTCAGCAGATATCTCGGCCTGGTCGATGTAGGGGTTGCCCGAGCACTGCACGGCCGGCCGCCAGAACATCGTCGTCCACGCGGCCGCGCTCCCGCGCGCGACCCGCACGCCGTCCCCCGCGTGCGCCACGACGATCTCGTCGCCCCACGCCATCAGGTGCGGATCCGCTGCGTAAGGCTCGCCGAAGCTCAGGTCTTGCTCCGCGAAGTCGGCGCCGGCGGCGCGCACCCAGTACCGCGACGAGCTCGCCACGTGGACGCCACCGGCACGGTCGACGGCGATCACCTCACCCGGCCCAGGGAGCGCCACCTGCTCGACGAGCCCGCACGACACCCCGGACGCCGGCTCGGGGTCGCCGGGTTCATCGCACGCGAGCAACGAGACGAGAGCGAGGGTCGTGGAAGCTGCGCCCGACGAAAGGAAGCGACCGGCCATGGTGGGCGCGCTGTACGCAACCCCTGTGCCGCCCAAATTCGCCCATCATTTCAGCGCAAGCTGCCCTCACCTGAGCCGGTCTGAGCCGCGCGCGTGGCCGCGAACCCGTCGATGATTTGGCCGTGCACCGTGCTCGTCGGCGTCGGCGTCCAACCATCGGCGAGGCGCGCGTCGAGCAGCTCGTCGGGCGTCGGCTCGTGATCCCACACGGCGACCGCCGTGATGCCGCCCAGTCACGACGTGTCGTACACGAGGTAGCGACCGCTCCGATGCGGCACCACCACGTCTTGCGTGAACTCGTCCTGCTTGACGATCTCGGTGATCAGTTGCGGCGGCTTCTGAGCGAGCCCCCACCGGACGACATCGGCCAACGTGCGGTGTGACGCCGTCTCGGCCGCGAGCGACGCACGCTCGGGCTCGTCGATGCCCGGAGCCCGCACGACGAAGGCGATGGTCACCGAGCAAGGGTAGCAGCGCCGCGAGGCGACGCTCGCGACCGGGGAATGTAGGATCGGCTGCGAGAGTTGTCTTTCACCCCGGGGCGGCACATGTGGGACGACGATCCGGACTTCTTCTACCGGCAGTGGCTCCTTCCGCCGGAGCTCGACGGCTTCGTGTCGGGCATCGCGATGGGCGCGCCCGAGTCGCCCATGGTTGGCCGCTTCGTCGGCCCGCTCGCGATCGCGGGCGCGCTTCAGCGCTTTCAGCCCGGCGACCATCTCGAAGTGCGCGACGGCCGTCTCGTTCTCGTCCGCGGAACACCCGACCCGCCGCATCGACGCGAGAGTCGTGACCCACTCGGCGCGGAGGCGCGTTGGCTGGGGCGGAACCATCGGGCCTGGCAACCTTGGCGCTCGGCCATCCCCTCCGTCGCCGAGACGACCCCCACACAAAGCCTGGCCGGCCACCCGGAGATCGGCCCCGCCGAGCCCGCGCGACGAGCCGACGCTCCTCCCCCAGGTTGGCCTGCGGCGCCGTGCCCGCCGCGTCCGATCGAGCAAGCGCGGCGCATCGTCTCCCCGGATCCAGGCGCGCGCGCAGAGCGAGAGCGCCAAGCGAGGCTCGACGAGGTCCTCGCAGAAGTCGAGTCGCTCGCAGCAGCGGGAGCCCGGCGCGCCGCCATCGCGCGCCTCGAGCGCGCGCTCGAGGTCGAACCGCATTCGAGGATCTTCGAGCGCCTGAGCGACATGCGAGATGCGCTCGTGATCGGAGCGCGAGCACGCGTGCGCTGGAGCGGTGATGAGATGACAGTCGTGTTTTGTTCCGAAGCTCGCATCGGTCGCGGCGAGGTCGAGGTACCGATCCCGACGCCGCTCCTGAGCCGAGAACATGCGTTACTCAGGTCCACGGCGGCAGGCCTCGAGATCACGGCCGTCACCGGGCGCGACCCCGGCGCAATCTTCCGGCAGTTCCACC
>CALKVR010001285.1 GCA_938004815.1 uncultured Polyangiaceae bacterium
CCCCCGTAGTTTCTCCCCCCCGGCCCCCCTCACTGCGTGAGGGGGGAGCGGTTTCTCGGCGTGCTGTACACTCCGGCACCATGCCGCCGCCTGCCATACGCGACGCGCGCGACGACGACGCCGCGGGCGTGATCGCGCTCATCGGCGGCGTGTTCGCCGAGTACCCGGGGGTGATCCTCGACGTGGACGGCGAGATCCCGGAGCTTCGCCGGATCGCGAGCTGGGCCCGGGAGCACGGCGGCGAGCTCTGGCTGGCGGAGGATGCCGGCGCGATCGTGGGGATGTGCGGTTACACGCGCGCGGCGACGCCAGGCGGCTTCGAGCTCAAGAAGCTCTACGTCCACGCCTCCGCCCGCAAGAGCGGCCTCGGCACGGTGTTCCTCGATCGCGTGCTCACGCGCGCCGCCGCGCGTGACGGCCGGTTCGTGGAGCTCTGGAGCGACGTGAAGTTCGAGACGGCGCATCGTTTCTACGAACGGCACGGGTTCACCCGGGGCGGGACGCGCCGGCTGGGCGACATCAGCGACACGGTGGAGTTTCACTTTCGGCGGCCGATCGCGCCGAGAGAGGGAGCGGGATGAGAGCGCGCGCGCAAAATCTGAGGACGATGATCGCCACGCTGCCGAGCAGAGCGCGCGGCGCGATCGAGGTGATGCTCCAGGACCCCGTGGGCCCCGCCAACCTCGTCGACCAGCTCGACGTTTGGGCCGACAAGGACCCGCACCGCGTCTACCTGCTCTTCGAGAAGCAACGCGTGACGTACGGCGAGATGCGCCGACGGGTCGCGCGCCGGGCGGCCGCGCTCGCCGCCGCTGGCGCGCGGCGCGGCGAGGCGGTCGCGCTCATGATGCAGAACTGCCCCGAGTTCCTCGTCAACGCGTTCGCGATCGCTCGTCTCGGCGCGGTGTCGAGCCTGGTCAACACGAACCTCACCGGCGAGAGCCTGCGCCACGCCCTCCTCTCCACCAGGCCGAGGCTCATCCTCACGGGCCGCGGCGAGCTGCCGCTCGTGCGAGAGGCGCTCGGCCGCGATGGCGCGGGGGTCCCGATCCTCTGGGAAGAGACGCGGGCCGGCTACGGCAACGAGGACACCGCCGGCGCGCGCGAGCTGCCTGCCCTCGACGCCGAGCCGAACCCCGAGCCCCGGCACGCCGTCACGCTGGGCGACGATCTCTACGCGTACATCTTCACGTCGGGGACGACGGGCCTGCCGAAGGCCGGCAAGATCACCCACGCGCGGGCCTACACCGCAGCTTATGGCTTCGGTCGCTTCACCCTCGGCCTGAGCGACGGCGACGTCCTGTACGTCTGCTTGCCTCTCTTTCACAGCTCGGGCTTCCTCATCGGCGCCGGGTCCACCCTCCTCACCGGCTCGACGCTCGCGCTGGCCCGGCGCCTGTCGGTGAGCCGATTCTGGGATGACGTCTGCGATCACGGCGCGACCGCGTTCGTCTACATCGGCGAGGTCTGTCGATACCTGGTGAACGCAGCGCCCCACCCGCGCGAGCGCTCGCACCGCATCAGCCGCATCTGCGGCAACGGCATGCGGCCCGACGTGTGGGAGGCCTTCGACAAGAGGTTCTCTCCCGGGCTCGTCCACGAGTTCTACGGCGCCACCGAGGGCAACGTGAACATGACGAACCTGTTTGGTCGAGCCGGCTCGGTCGGCCGCATGCCGCCCTTCCCCTGGCTCGACAACGCGTTCCTCGCCAAGTTCGATCGCGACCGCGAGGCGCCGCTCCGCGACGAGCGCGGCCTCTGTGTGCCGTGCAAGGCGGGCGAGGTCGGCGAGCTGCTCGGGCGAATCGACCCCGGCAAGGTGACGATGCGGTTCGACGGCTACGTCGGCGACGCCGCCACCGACTCGAAGATCCTTCGCAACGTGAAAGAGCCGGGCGACGCCTATTTTCGGTCGGGCGATCTGCTGAAAAAGGACTGGCTCGGCTTCTACTACTTCGTCGATCGCATCGGCGACACGTTCCGGTGGAAGGGCGAGAACGTGTCGACCAACGAGGTCGCAGACGTGTGCATGCGCCACCCGCTCGTCGAGCTGGCCAACGTCTACGGCGTCGAGGTCCCCGGGGCAGACGGCCGCGCCGGCATGGCCGCGCTCACCCTGAAGCCCGGCGCGCACTTCGAGCCCGAGTCTTTCTACGCCTACCTGATGGGGGCGCTGCCCGCGTACGCGGCGCCGCTCTTCATTCGCCTCTTGAGCGAGGCGAGCGTCACCGCCACCTTCAAGCTGAAGAAGACCGAGCTCGTGACCGACGGCTTCGACCCGAAGGCGACGAAGGACCTCGTCTTTTACCGCGATGACCGTCGACGAACGTTCGAGCTCTGCGACGACGACGCCCACGCCCGCATCTCGCGCGGAGACATCCGCCTGTGAGCAAAGAGGTGCGCGCCTTCGGCACGTGGGCCTCGCCCGTCACGCCGGCGCTGCTCGCGAGGGGTGGCGCGCGGCTGTCTTTCCCCGACGTGCTCGACAGCGGCGAACTCGCCTGGGTCGAGAGCCGCCCCTCCGAGGGCGGGCGGTACGTCCCCGTTCGCTCGGGACCGTCGGGCCCCGCCGACGTGCTTCCGCCTCCGTGCTCGGTCCGCACGCGCGTGCACGAGTACGGCGGGCGCGGCCACGTATTCACCGGCGACGCGGTGTTCTTCGTCGAAGCAAAGGACCATCAGCTCCACGTCGCGCGCGGGGCCGACATCTCGCCCATCGGCACCCCCTCCGGGTTGCGGCTCGCCGAGCTCGTCGTCGACGCCGGGCGGTCACGCGTCATCGCCGTCGGCGAGCTCCACGAGGGGTCGGGCGAGCCCAAGAACGGCATCTGCGCCGTTTCGCTCGAGGGGGGCGCGCTAGCGTGGCTGGCCGAGGGGCACGACTTCTTCGCGGCGCCCGCGCTCTCCCCCGACGGCTCGACGCTCGCGTACCTCGCGTGGGACCACCCTCACATGGCCTGGGACGCCGCCACGCTCCACGTCGCGTCCATCACCGACGGCGGCTCGCTCGGCCCGGCGCGCGCGGTCGCCGGCGGGTCGGACGGCTCGGCGTTCCAGCCGACCTGGAGCCCCGGGGGCGAGCTCTACTTCGCCCTCGAGGTGGGTGAGCGCTGGTCGCTGCATCGAGAGCGCGCCGGCCGCGTCGAGCTCGTCGCCGACGCGGGCGTTGAGCTCGGCGCACCGCTCTGGAACCTGGGCACGCGCCTCTTCGGCTTCGCCGATGCTCGCACCGTCGTGGGCACCGGGCTCTGGGCCGGCCGCTCACGCGTCGTGAAGATCGACGTCGAGTCGGGCGACACCCGGCTCCTCACCGACGCCCTGCCTCACGTGGGCGAGCTCGCCTGCCGGGGCGGCCGCGCCCTCGCGCTCGCCGGCTGGGCCGGCAGC
>CALKVR010001286.1 GCA_938004815.1 uncultured Polyangiaceae bacterium
GAGATCAGGACCTGTGACGACGACAAATGCGGGATCGGCACGATCCTCAGTGCACTGAACCACTTCAACGGCCCTCTCCCGGCCATGGGCAAGCTGTTCGCGTTGGGGGCGGGCACGTCCCACCTGCTGCGGTTCGATCTCGACGCGGAGGGGCGGCCGACCGGCACGGCGACCCCGTTGTTGATGATGGAGACGTACGGCCAAGGTGGGCCGCACATGATGTTCGCGAAGGCCGGAACGAACCGAGCGTACTTCACGACCTATGGCGCCGATGGCTGTCTCTACGATGAAGATCTCTCGCAGATGCCGGCATCGCCCGTCGCCTGCGCGGCGACGCTGCCGAGCGGGAACGGGCCCGTCGCGCTCGCCGTCGATCCGCTCGGCGTCCCTTACGTCGTCGGGATCCAGGCGGGGCCGGTGTATGCGATGTTGCAGCAGACCCTCGAGCCGCTCGGCCAGTCTCCCCTCGTGCGGCCCCCGATCGCGGCTGACGACCGGTTCGTCTACGTCCGGTCGGGGCTCGACGGCGCGAGCGACGGCCTGCTCGTGCTCGATCGCACATCCGGCGACCAGGTCCACAAGCTGCTCGACGCGCCCATCACGTCGATCGACGCGGGCCACCCGGACTTCGTCTTCTTCACGGTCGGCGCGCCCGCAGACGCGAGCGCGATCCACCGCTGGCGCAAGCCGCCGTGACGCACCGGCCGTGAGAACGCTCGCCGTCAGTCGAGCGAGAAGAGCTCTTCGAGGTCCGACTTGGTGAGCTTCTTCGCCCCGCCTGCGTCTTCGCTCAGCACGCTCGCGACGAGCTCGCGTTTCTTTTGCTTGAGCAGAAGGATCTTCTCTTCGATCGTGCCGGCCGCGACGAGGCGGTAGACGCTGACGACCTTGCTCTGCCCGATGCGGTGGGCGCGATCGGTCGCCTGCTGCTCGACGGCGGGGTTCCACCACGGGTCGAAGTGGATGACGGTGTCGGCGGCCGTCAGGTTGAGGCCGGTGCCGCCGGCCTTGAGGCTGATCAAGAAGACGCCGACGGTCGGATCGGCCTGGAAGCGATCGACGCGCTCTTGGCGATCTTTGGTCGAGCCGTCGAGGTACTCGTACTTGATGCCGTCGTCTTTGGCGGCGCGCTCGATGATCTTGAGCATGGAGACGAACTGGCTGAAGACGAGCACCTTGTGGCCGCCCTCGATGGCGTTGGAGAGGAGCTCGCGGAGCGCGACCAGCTTGCCCGAGTCGTCGTCGCCGAAGTCGCGCGGCAGACCGAGGAGGCGCGGATCACACGCCGCCTGCCGCAGCCGGGTGAGGCCGGCGAGGATCTGGATCTGGCTCTTGGCGAGGCCGTGCTTTTCGACCTCGCCCATGACCTGAGCCCGGACCTCGCGCGCGACCTCTTGGTAGACCATGCGCTGCTCGCCCGTGAGATCGCAGACCTGGTCGCTCTCGATCTTGTCGGGCAGGTCTTTCGCGACCTCCATCTTGGTGCGGCGGAGGATGAAGGGGTGAATCGTCGCGCGCAGGCGCTGCGCGACCTTGTAGTCGCCCTGCTCGATCGGCCGCGCGAAGCGCTGCTCGAACTTGTCGAGCGCGCCGAGGAGCCCCGGCGAGACGAAGTCGAAGATGCTCCAGATCTCGGAGAGACGATTCTCGATCGGCGTGCCGGTCAGGGCGAGGCGCCGGGCGGCCTTGAGCCGCTTGGCCGCGGCCGCCGTGGCCGACAGAGGGTTCTTGATGTGCTGCGCCTCGTCGAGGATTGCGTACGTGAGATCGAGCGTGGAGAGGAACTCTTCGTCCCGGCGTAGGAGGGCGTAGCTGGTGATGACCACCTCCGACTCGCGGACCGTCTCGATCTGCTCTTTGCGGTCGGCGCCGTGCCAGAGCGAGACCGAGAGGTTGGGTGAGAACCGCGCGAGCTCGCGCTCCCAGTTCGTCACGACCGACGTCGGCGCGACGATGAGCGCGCGGACGGGCTTGGTCTTGTCCTCTTGCTTGACCGAGAGGAGAAGGGCGATGGTCTGGACCGTCTTGCCGAGGCCCATGTCGTCGGCGAGGACGCCGCCCGAGCCCAGCTCGTGGATGAAGCGGAGCCACGACAGGCCAGCCTCTTGGTACGGGCGCAGGGTGGCCTTGAGGGCGCGCGGCTTCTTGGCGCTCTCGATCTCGTCGATGTTCGAGAGCTTCTTGAAGAGGTCCTTGGCGCCGGTCGAGACGCTGGAGCCCTGCGCGTGCTGCAGGAGCTCTTGGATGCGGCCCGCCTGCGCGAGCGGGATCTTGCCGCCCTTGCCGGCCGACGCGATGAGCTCGACCTCGCGATCGAGCATCGCCTGGAGAGCGTCGGGGTTGAACGCGGCGAACGAGCCGTCTTCGAGGCGAACGTATTTCTTTCCCTCGGCGATGGCGCGGCGGATCTCGTCGCGATCGACGCCGACACCCTCGGCCTCGAAAGACAGCTTGACGTTGAGCCAGTCCATCCCGCTGGACACCTTGGCGAAGACGGCGACCTGCGCGCCGCGCACCTGCGTGCCGACCAGGTCCTCGGGGACGAACAGGTCCCACTCGTCGGGCAGGCGGCCCAGGCCCTCGCTCCAGAAGTGGATCGCCTTGTCGCCGCGGCCGACGAAGCTCTGGCCGGTGTCGTCGGGGACGAGCCCTAGATCGAGCAGCTTCTGCGCGGCCTCTTGCTGGGCGGCGATGTCGACGCGCACGCAGCGCGGGCGACGCTGGCCCTCTTCGGGCGGCTGGATGAGGACGGGGAGGGTGATGCCGTCGGCGCGGACCTGCACCTCTTCGTGGCCGTAGAGGGCGTAGAGCTGCACGCTCGCCTCGACCAGGGAGCCGCCGGCGCGCATGCGGAACGTCGGCGTGAGGTCGACGACGTCGGCGATCTGATTCAGATCGGGGAGCTCGGCGCCGACCTCGAGCGCGATCTTCGGCAAGCCCTGCATGATCACGCGCGTGAGCTCGCTCATCGGCTCGGCGATCGTGGGCGACCGGAGGAGCCGGCGAAGCGCGGCCACGCTCACGCGCCGATCGATGCGGCGCGCGATGCCCTCTTGGGTGTCGATCTGCCAGCCCGGCCAGCCCTCGAACCAGCCGCCCGCGAGCAGCGAGAAGCGGCGCTTGTCGCTGACGCGCTCGAAGCTCGCCTTCACGATCATCGTCTCGCCCCCGACCATCTCGAGATCGAAGCGCGGGCGCAGCGGCTCTTCGGCGAAGCGGAGCTGCATGAGCTGCGGCTCGAGCAAGACGCGCTGACCCTCGAGGAGCGGCAGGAGCTCGGCGACGTCTTCGGCGCGCACGTCGACGGCGGGGTGGCGCGGGTTGCCGCTCTCGAGGCGCGCGAGGAGGCGGAGCGCGGCGCGGTCGTTCGTCGGGTAGAGGGCCTGCCAGCTGAGCGCGGTCGACGGCAGGATGGGCATGCGGGCCTCGGCGTCGAGCACCGTGACCGTGAGCGCCCCTTGGCGGACGTGGATGCGGAACTCGAGGCGGCGCGGCCCGCTGATCCCCTCGGGCGGGAGCCAAGCGCCGATGCCGGTGGGCTTCGCCGATGCGTCCTGCGGGAGCGCGCCGATCACCGCGGGGCTGATGTCGCGCCCCATCGGTGAGGAGCCGCGGTCGAGCAGCCCGAGGTTGCCGGCCGGGGTGACGGTCGAGCCCGGCGGGCCCATGGCCGCCATCGTGCTGCCGCTCGCGGCCACGGCGCGACCGCGGCGGTCGCGGCGACGGGAGCGCTTGAGCGCGTCGTTCACCGGCTGCGAGCCCGGCGGCGGCCCCGCCGGCGGCGGCGGCGGCGGCCTCGGGTGGGAGCCGCGAGCCTGGTCGCGGACCGCGATGAGGAGCGCCGCGACGTGCTTGCAGTGTTGGTTCGCTTTGGCGAAAGCAGGGCAGGGGCAGCTCGACTTGATGCCGTCGGGCGTCAGCGTGACCTCGACCTGGAACGGCTCGGCGTCGGCGGTTCGCACCGTGCCCGACGCGGTCATCTCGCCGACCTGGATGTCCTCGACGACGCGCCGCCGGAAGTACTCGAGGCCGCGTAGGAACGTTCGCGCGCCCAGGAGCCGGCGGAGGCCCCTGTCGCTCAGGGTCGAGAGTGCGTCGGAGATGGGTGTGCCCACGAGAGAGCCGTGCGAGCCGAACGATCAGAACAGCCGAACCATCAAAACAGGAGCGGCAGAAGCACCAAAACGAGGACGGGGAACAAGCGAACGATCATGAGCAAGGCTGGCCCGAGCGCGTCCTTGAGCGGATCCCCGACCGTGTCGCCGACCACCGCGGCTTGGTAGGTAGGGTTCTCGGCGCGGGCCCCAGTCTCGTCGACGAGCAGTCGCCCGCCGTGCGCACCGGTCACGATGTACTTCTTGGCGTTCCCCCAGGCCCCGCCCGCAAAAGTGCCGAGCAAGGCGCCCAGGGAGCCGACCACCATCGCGCCCATGATCAGGGACGAGATCGAGCCGACCGCCGCACCTCCCATATCGCTCTCTCCGCCAAAGCGCAAGCCGAGCGAGAGGATGACGGGCACGCCCACGGCGAGGAGGCCGGGGAGGACCACGTTTCGCAGGGACAGGCGCCCCGCCACCTCGAGGCAGGGGCCGTAGTCGGCGGCTCGGCCTGCGCTGCGCGGCCGCGGTCTGGGCTCGCCCTCTTCGGGCTCGGGCGGCCGGTCGCGGAGCTGCCGCTTGACCTCGTCGAGGACGCGCCTGCCCCCCC
>CALKVR010001287.1 GCA_938004815.1 uncultured Polyangiaceae bacterium
GGTCGACCCCTACCTGCCGCGCGCCGAGGGCGCGATCAAGCCGTCCGAGCTCGCGCAGCTCGTCGGCCAGCAGCAGGCGGTCGCCGTCGACACCCGCGAGCCCGCGGCGTACGGCCGCGCGCACATCCCCGGCGCCGTGAACATCCCGCTCGAAGAGATCGAGACGCGCCTGGCCGAGCTGCACATGCTCGCCGGCGAGCCGGTGCTGTACTGCCGCGCCGGCGACAAGGCCAAGACGCTGAGCGAGAAGCTCGCGAGCACCGGCATGCCGGTCGCGTTCTTGGAGGGTGGCTTCCTGGGGTGGGAAGCCAACTTCCTGCCCATCGAGCGACCCGACTGACATGGGTGTAGACCTCTCATGAGTTTGTTCGCGGACGTTGACCTCAGTTCGAGGCTCACCCCCACATGACAGAACCGTCTACGATCTTGGCCGCGCGGTTCAGCGAGGCGCTCCGCTCGGCCTTCGGCGAGGGCGTGGCCGGGGTCGACCCGTCGATCCGCCGCTCGCAGCACGCCGACTTCCAGGCCAACGTCGCGCTCGCGCTCAAGGGCAAGGTCGCCGGCGCCCCTCGCGACCTCGCCGCCAAGATCCTCGCCGCGGCCAAGCTCGACGACATCGCCGACAAGACCGACATCGCCGGCCCCGGCTTCATCAACGTGCACCTGAAGAGCGCGTTCTTGGCGCGCTGTCTCGCCGACGCTGCGCAGGGCGACCGCCTGGGCGTCATCGCCACGTCGCGGCCCGAGACAGTGGTCATCGACTACTCGTCACCCAACGTCGCCAAAGAGATGCACGTCGGGCACATCCGCAGCACCATCATCGGCGACGCGCTCGCGCGCGTGCTCGTGTTCGCCGGGCACCGCGTCGTTCGGCAGAACCACCTCGGCGACTGGGGCACCCAGTTCGGTATGTTGATCGAGCACGTCGTCGATCTCGGCGCCGCGACCGACGACGCGAGCGTCGCCGATCTGAACGAGCTCTACCGCGCCGCGCGCCAGAAGTTCGACGCCGACTCCGCGTTCCAAGAGCGCGCGCGCCAGCGTGTCGTCATGCTGCAGGGCGGTGACACCGCGACGCTCGCCCACTGGCAGCGCTTGGTCGCGGTGTCGCGCGGATACCTGGCGGGCGTCTACGAACGCCTCGGCGTCACCCTCTCCGACGCCGACATCGCGGGCGAGAGCCTGTTCAACCCGATGCTCCAGGCCGTCACCAAGGAGCTCGAAGACAAGGGTCTCGCGACGGTGAACGCCGGCGCGCTCTGCGTCTTTCCTCCCGGCTTCAAGAACCGCGAGGGCGAGCCCTTGCCCCTCATCATCCGCAAGCAGGACGGCGGCTACGGCTATGCCACCACCGACCTCGCGGCGATTCGCTACCGCCTCCAGACCCTCGGGGGCACGCGCCTCCTCTACGTCGTCGGCGCGCCCCAGGGTCAGCACCTCACCATGATCTACCGCGCCGCCGAGATGGCGGGCTGGCTCGCACCGCCGGCCCGCGCCGAGCACGTCGCGTTCGGGAGCGTCCTCGGCAAGGACGGCAAGATGTTCCGCACCCGCGAGGGCGAGACGATCCGCCTCCTCGATCTCATCGCCGAGGCCGAAGAGCGCGCGCTCGTCGTCGTAAAAGACAAGAGCCCCGACCTCGACGCAGCGACGCAGCGAACGGTCGCGCACGCGGTCGGGGTGGGCGCGATCAAGTACGTCGACCTCTCGAGCGATCGGGTCAAAGACTACGTGTTCGATTGGGATCGCATGCTCGCGACCGAGGGCAACAGCGGGCCGTACTTGCAGTACGCCCACGCCCGCAACCGCTCGATCCTCGCCAAGTCCGGCGAGGCGACGCCGCCGCCGTCCGCCATCGTGATCGAGGCCCCCGAAGAGCGCGCGCTCGCGCTCGCGCTCCTCTCGTTCGGTGGCGCCGTCCGCGACGTCGAGAAATCACTCGAGCCGCACCGCCTCACCACCTACCTGTTCGATCTGGCCCAGACATACAGCTCGTTCCACCACGGCTGCCCGGTGCTCAAGGCCGAGCCCGCCACGCGCGCCTCGCGGCTCGCGCTCTGCGACGTCACCGCACGGACGCTCGCCCTCGGCCTCGAGCTCCTCGGCATCGAGGCGCCGCCGCGGATGTGAGATCGGGTGTGGGACGGATGCAATCCGTGCCCTTCACCCGGCGCTTTCACGGCGTGAGGGCCGAGTAGGCCACGAGCGCGGCGGCGATGACCTCTCGGAGCGGGACGCCCGCGGTCTTTGCCAGCGCGGCGCAGTCGTCGAACTCGGGCTTCACCTGCGCGGGACCGTAGGGGCCCTCGCTCACCTTGCAACGGACGTCGCCGAACGGCGTCGTCACCGTCACCACGCGACGCGGCCGCTCGGTCCGCGCCGCCGCGGTGCGCCGCACACCGATGCTCGTCGTCTCGCGCAACATCGCCGCCGCGACCTGGTCGGCTTGGTCGGCCGCGGCGAGGGCCGCGATGACGAGCCCGGGCCGCCCCTTCTTCATCGTCACCGGGCTCGCCCACGCGTCGAGCGCCCCGCTCGCCAAGAGCACCTCGATCGCGTGCCCGGCGAGCTCGCCGCTCATGTCGTCGACGTTCGCCTCCAGGACGACGTGCGAGGCGCCCGAGAGCTCCGGGGTCTCGACCTGTTCGCGGCCGAGCACGGCCCGCAGGAGGTTGGGCCGGTCGGGCAGATCGCGCTGCCCCGCACCGTAGCCGACGCGCTCGGGCGAGAACGCAGGCCAGCGCGCAAAGCGCTTGGCGACCGTGCGCACGATGGCGGCGCCGGTCGGGGTGACCAGCTCGAAGTCGAGATCCACCGGATACGTCGGGCAGCCCGCGAGACAATGCACGACCGCCGGCGGCGGGTTCGGAAGCACGCCGTGGGCCGCGCGGATGAACCCGCGCCCCATCGGCAACGGCGAGCAGACGAGCTCTGCGCCGAGGTAGGTGAAGGCCGCGGCGGCCCCCACGATGTCGACGATCGCGTCGACGGCGCCGACTTCGTGGAAGTGCACCTCCTCGAGGGGCATCCGGTGGACGGCCGCCTCGGCTTCGCCCAACGTGCGGAAGATCCGCCGCGCGAGCCTCTGAACCTCCGGCGCGAGCGGCGCGGCCTGAAGCATCGCGTCGATGCTGGCGTAGTTGCGGTGCGGCTGGTCGCTCTCGAGGTGGACGTCGAAGCTCGTCGCCACGATCGCGCTCTTGTGCGCATGGCCGCGGTGCAGATGGAAGCCCTCGATCGGCAACGCCGTGATCGCGCGCTCGACGACCAGGAGCGGCACGCCGAGATCCAGGAGCGCGGCGATCGTCATGTCGCCGGCCACGCCGCTGAACGCATCGAAGAAGAGCGTCTTGCCGGCTCCGTCGCCCTCCTTCAAGAGCGGCAGACGCGGTGCGCCCTCGTGCACGTGCGCGCCGGGGTGCCCGTGCTCGGGCATCGCGCCGTGCCCGTGCCCGTGCCCGTGCCCGTGCCCGTGCCCGTGATCGTCGTGGCCCTGCGTGTGGTGATGATGGTGGTGCCCGTGATCGTGGTGGTGCC
>CALKVR010001288.1 GCA_938004815.1 uncultured Polyangiaceae bacterium
CGCGAGCACGCTCGACGCCGAGATCGCGAAGCTATCGGCGAAAAACACCAGCCACTAGAGCGAGTCGTCGTGCGGGATCTCACCGTCGATCGGAAAGCCCCCGCCGAAGCCGAACCCGCCGACGCCGGCGGTGCTGCTGGGGAAGCCGCCGTCGCAGACGCACATGTTGCCCTGGCACATGCCGAATGACATCTGCTGCTGGAAGCACATGGCGATGCAGGTGATCGGGTCGCAGCTGCCCCCGCCGCTGCTGCTCGCTACCGTCGCCGACACGGCGCTGTTCGTCGTCGTCGCTGCCTGCGACGAGCTCTGCGCGCTCGAGCTCTGCGCGCTCGAGCTCGACTGGCCCGAGCCGCTGCCCGAGCTCGCCTTCGACGAGCCGGACGAGGACGCCGTCGTCGGCGCGCCACCGAAGCCGCCCGAACCGTCGGCGGTGTCTTGCTCGGCGCACGCGAACAGAACGAGGATGCTCAACGAAGCAAGGCTGGTGCGGCTCATGAAACCTCCACTCGGCGTCGGTGCTCACGCGTCGGATCGAACGCGAGGCGAGCATCCGATTACATGAAGCGAGCGCGCGCAGAAAGAGACAAAAGCCTCATGCAGCGCGGCATTTTCGAGCGCGCTCGAGTGCAGCGTTTGCACTTCGTGCTCGGTCGACGGTCCGATGTGACCAGCCGGTCAGCGCCGCCGATCCTCAAAGCCTCACCAGCGCCCCACCCCACGAGACGCCCGCGCCGAGCGCGGCGAGGAGCACGCGGTCGCCGCGCTTCAGCCGGCCGCTCCGGAGCGCGCCGTCGAGCGCGATGGGGATCGACGCGCTCGAGGTGTTGCCCGTCTCTTCGAGCACCAGGACCAGCTTGTCCATCCCGACCCCGAGCCGCTCGGCGACCGCCGACAGGATGCGGATATTGGCCTGATGGAACACGAAGGCGTCGACCTCCGCCGCGGTCAGCCCCGCCTCTTCCAGCACCTCCTCGGCGACGTCCCCGAGGCCCCGCACCGCCGCCCGAAAGACCTCTTGGCCGGCCATGTGGACCTTGTTTCGGCCCGCGGCCAGGCCCTCGACCGTGAGAGGCTCGGCGCTGCCGCCGCCCGGGATCGCGAGCGCGTCGGCGAGCAACCCATCGGAGTGGATGCGCACCGCCTCGATCCCGCGCGCTTCGCCGTCAGGGGCGCGCTCGAGCACGACCGCGCCGGCGCCGTCGCCGAAGAGGACGGCCGTCGTCCGATCGGTCCAGTCGATGATGCGGGAGAGGAGCTCGACCCCGACCACCACCGCCACGCGCGCGGCCCCGGTCTGCAGGAACTGGTCGGCGATCGTCACGCCGAAGAGAAAGCCTGCGCAGGCCGCGGAGACGTCGAAGGCGGGGGCCTTGGAGGTGATCCCGAGCTTTGCCTGCACGCGCACCGCGCACGCCGGCATCGGGCTGTCGGGCGTGACGGTGGCGACGATCAAGAGGTCGACGTCCGCCGGCGTGCGCCCGGCCGCCGCGAGCGCGCGCTCGACCGCGCGCGCCGCCAGATCGCTGGTCACCTCGTCGTCGGCGGCGACGCGGCGTGCCCCGATCCCCGTGCGCTCGCGGATCCAAGCGTCGTCGGTGTCGAGGAAGGCCTCGAGCTCGCTGTTGGTGACCGCCCGCGCCGGCAGGTAGCTGCCGGTGCCCGCGATCAGCCCCCGCCCTCGTGAGATGGGGTCGCCCTGGATCCGCGCGCCCTTGGTCAGGACGGCGTCTTGATGGCGACGACCTTGCGACCCTTGTAGTGCCCGCAAGCGGCGCAGGCCCGGTGCGGGCGCACGGCCTCACCGCAGTTCGGGCACGCGACGACCTCGACCGGGGTCACCTTGTCGTGGTTGGCGCGGCGCATGTCGCGCTTCGGCGGGGTCTTTTTTCGCTTGGGGACGGCCACGGTCGATCTCCTATTTCTTCGTTCGGCTCGCCATCGACGAGCGTATCTTCGGTTTCGCCCGGCTCTTCGCGCGGGAGACGCGGCGGACCTCTGCCGGGGACGGACGTCTGGCGGGCTCGCCTCCCCCGTCGTCGGCCCCCTCGGCGGAGAGCAGGTGACGGAGGGCCTCGAAGGGGTTCGGCTTGCCCGAACCGGTGCGGCTTTCTGCCGGAGCCGGGGCGGGAGAGAGGCCTGGCAGGCCCTCAGAAGCGGCGTCTCCGATACCTGGGCACGCCTCCGAGCACAAGGGGAAGCTAGGAAGCTCCAGCAAAATGGCCTCGCGCACGAAGCCGTCCAGGACGACGCGCTCGCCGTCGTAGGTGTCGACGTCGGCCTCCTCGGCCGAGAACTCATACTCGGGCTCGGCCGCCTTGCGCCGCTTGGCCTTCTTGCTCGAGGTGTCGCCGGTGGTAGGGCCGCCCGCCGGCTTGCCGTTCGACTTGCCGCTCGCTTTGCCGGCTTCGTGGGCGGCGCGCGGCTTCAAGAGGAGGGCGATCTCGGTGTCGATCGGGATGCCCACCGGCTTGAGGCACCGCGCGCACGGCAGATCGACCGACGCTTTCACCCGGCCGCGGACGACGATGTCGGCTCGGCCGCTGCGCGAGAGCCGGCCCGAGAAGCGCCCGGGCGCGGTGGCGGTGCCGTCGGCCTCGGCCGCGCGCTCGCTCAGCCACGCGACCGGCAGCTCGACGTCCAGCGAAAGGCCGGCGGCATCGACGTCGTTCGCTGCGAGAGCAATGAGCGGGACCACGGGGGCTGGGTGCAATAGCTCCCCTCCCCCTCCCTTGCAAGGAGAGCGCGTTTCCCTGATACCGTCCCGGCCGTGGGCACCGAGCCGCACGTTCGGCCCCGACCGAGGACGGTAGCGCTGGCGATCTACGTCCTCGTGACGGTGGTCTTCATGGCCACGACCAGCCCCGACCGGTTTCGCGAGCACACGCCGTACAACCACTTCGCGCTCCAAGCCGAGGCGTGGCTCGACGGCCGGCTCGATCTCGGTGGGCCGCCGCCCGACTACACCGAGTACAACGACTTCGCCGTCCACGACGGCAAGTACTGGATCAGCTTTCCGCCCTTCCCGGCCGTCTTGATGCTGCCGAGCGTCGCGCTCGGCGGTAGCGCCGCCGCGACACGTGACGGGCTCTTCTTTCTCTGGCTCGCGGGGTTGGCGCCGGCGGTGCTCTACCTCGCGCTCGAGCGGCTCGTCGCGCTCGGCCTCTCGACGCGGCGCTGGGTCGAGAACCTGATGCTCGCGGGCGCGTTCGCGTTCGGCACCGTGTACTGGTTCTCGGCCGTGCAGGGCACGGTCTGGTTCGCCGCCCACGTGGTCGGCGCGATCCTGGCGGCGGGGGTTCTCTGGGCGAGCGCGGGCGCCACGAATCCGGCGCTCGCGGGCCTCTTCGTCGGGCTCGGCTTCGCGACGCGGACGCCGCTCCTCTTCGCGGCGCCGCTCTTCTTCTTCGAGCTGGCGCGGGTGACCGAGCGCGACTGGACCAAGATGCTCCGCCCCGCGCTCCGCTTCGCCGCGCCGCTCGCCGCGATCGGGGTCCTCGTCGCCTGGCACAACGCCGCTCGGTTCGGCGATCCGTTCGAGTTCGGGCACCGCCACCTCGACGTCGTCTGGCGCCCGCGCATCGAAAAGTGGGGCCTCTTCTCGACGCACTACCTCGGGCGAAACCTGGGCGTCGTGCTCGCCAGCACGCCGTACTTCGGCGTGAAGGGCGCGTCGTTCGCGGTGAGCGCGCACGGCCTGGCCCTCTGGATCACCTCGCCGTTCTACGTGCTGGCGCTGTGGCCTCGAT
>CALKVR010001289.1 GCA_938004815.1 uncultured Polyangiaceae bacterium
GCATGGCTCGCGGGTCCCCCTGGAGAGCGAGCGGCAAGAGACGCCGCTGATCGACGCGCCGGCCCGAGACGAGCAGCCGCCGCTCGACGAACGCGAGGCCGAGCTCCTCGAGGTCCTGGCGGAGGAGCGCCGCAGGCCGGTCGACCTTGCGGCGGTACGGAGCGTACGCGACCGGATCGTACGGGACGGGGCGGACCTCCTTGATGAGGTCGAACTTCGTCTCCGGATCGACGTTGAGGTAGAGGCGACCCGACGGGGCTCCGGAGGTCGGTCGCGTGCCGCCTTCACCGGTCACGACGCGATCGATCAGGCGATCGATCTCCTCTTGCGTGATGCCGTCGTTCCAGACGAGACCCTCGACGCCGCCCTCCTCGAGCTCCTCGTGGGGGCCGATGCTGTCGCAGAGGCGGGTCTCGAAGCCGAAGATCTCCTTGAGCTCGAGCGTGATCTTCCAGAGCTCCTCCATCGAGCTCTGCCGGAACTTGTTGGCGAAGAGGGCGAGGGCCCGCTCGACCTTGGGGTCGGCGTGGCGGTTGCCGAGGCCCATACGCAAGGCACGAGCGAACCGAGCGAAGCTGAGCCCGGCGCGCTCCATCGTGAAGAGCAATGAGCCCGAGTCGACCTTGACCGACTTGTCGTCCCGCGCCGGCTCGAGTCGCGTCTGCGAGAGCACCTCGAAGGCGCGTGCACCGAGGTGCGAGATGAGCGACGCGACCGCGACCGTCCGGTCGGTGTGTTGAAACGCGTAGGCGGCGAGGCGCTTGAGGAGATCGCCCCAGCGCGCGTCGATCGCCCGCAAGTTGCGCTCGAGGTGCTCGTCGGCGACGAGGTTGAACACCCCGTGCAGGCCCTGTTGCTCGGCGCGTTTCCACACTTTTTCTGCGGCGGGGCCCGCGTGGTACAGGTGGTGGCCGAGCTCGTGGAGGATGAGGGCGGCCACGACCTCTTGCCCGTGGGGGTCGCCGCGCAGGATCGGGAGCGGCGTCACGAAGATGGCGTTCTCGCGCGTGCGGGTGAACCCGAGCTTCTGGGTGCCGGTCATGCGGATGCGCATCGGCTTGCCGAGGGCGCGCTGCGCGATGCGAGCGCCCCACACGAACACCTGGGCGATGCGCATCAGCTTGCGCTCGCGCGCAGCCCGCGTGGAGAGCATGCGCGCCGCCGCCATGCGCGCCTTGTCGGTCGTGCCGTGCGTCATCACCGCCTCGAGCGCCTCCTCGGCGATGGACGCTGGGATCGACGTCAAGTGGTGGACGAGCGCGGGCTCCTTGGCGACGGTCGTCCCCGCCGCCAGGAACGTGAGCGCGGCGGCCCGCACCAAGCGCCCAGGAGCGCGGTCGAAGAGGTGCGGTCGACCGCTCGATTCTTCGAAGCACTGTCCGAGGACGATCACGAAACCGTGATCGTCGCCGTGCTGGTGGAGGTGCATCGCGACCCGCCGCCGCAGCGAGCCCATGCGGCGGGTGCCTTGATCGAGGAACGATCGAAGCGCGCCGAAGGGCTCGGGCCCGGGCGGCTCTGCGAGCAGGTGCTCGACCGCGCGGATGTAGGCGTGGGGCTCGGCCGAACGCGCCAGCGCGACCGCCAGCGCGAGCGGGCTGGCTCCGCCGAGGAGCGCCTCCCAGTCCGTCGGCTCGAAGAACGAGGTGTGGCCGGTCGGTCGCGCTCGAGACGCCGCCCTCCGCGGCGGCGAGGGCGACGCGGAACCGCACGTCGAGGGGCGAGGCCTCGTCGGCCGCGACGGCGAGGGCCCGCTCACGGGCCGCGCCCTCGGGCCAGAGCGGGATACTCTCGATGATCGGGCGCACGCGGTCGGCCGTTGACGCCGAGGCGATGCGGTCGGCGAGGAGCGCCACGCCGCTCTCACCCACCTCGATCAAGCGCAGGGTGGCCTCGTGCACCACCGCCGTGCGCTCGTCGCTCGTCCAATGAACGAGCAGCGTGGTCTCGGTGGTCTGCCGGATGCGGGTGATCAGATCACCGTCGGGCTTCGGATCGATCCGCGCGAGCTTTCGCGGGGGGAGCCCCTCGGCGTCGACGAGGGGGGCGAGCGTGACGCGCACGTCGGCCTCGAGATCCGGCAAGAGGAGGCGCACCGCCGCCGCGATCTTGGACACATCGTGGAGTCGGGCTCGAGCGACGGCCCGGAGCGCGGTCGCGGCGCCGAGCCCCGTCGGCCCCAGGAGCGCAGCAACGAGGGCCTCGAGGGCCGCGTCGTCGACCAGGTCGACGTAGCGAGGCCGGTCGCGCATGGACAGGATGCCGAGCACCGAGCCGATCGCCGCGATCGCCGCGCGCGCGAGGGCGTCGGACCGGAGCGCGAGGCGACCACGAATCAGCGCCGACAGGGTGCCGTGCTCTTCGAGCCCGCGCTCCAAGTGCGCGAGCGCGTGCGTGTCCCAGCGCCAGAGCCAAGCGTGCCCCAGCGCCGAGAGCGCCTCCGATGTCGGGCCGTAGGCCTTGACCATCGCGCGTTCGAGCTCGGCGTTGAAGGTGGGTGTGTCCTCGAAGCAGGCGACGAAGGCCGCGTCGGTGGCGTCGGTGGGGTCCATCGAGCCGAGCAGCGCGACGCAGGCCTCGACCGAGGGCGATGTCGCGGGTCGGTAGGCGAGGCCCTGTCGCTGGCGTGGCTTCGGTGGCTCGACGTCGGCCGCCTCGGGCGTGCGTGCGCGCGCCCATGCCGCGACGGCGGGCGACGGGTGATCTCTCAGAGCGTCGGCGAGCGCGAGCTCTTTGCCGAGGAGGATCGAGCCGGGAGGGAGCCCGGCGAGGATGGCCTCGAGCGGCGGGCTCGCGAGCGCGCCGATCGCGCTCACGAAGGCGTCGGTGGGCAGCGCGATGGCGGCCTCGCGAGCGGCCCGGCGAGGCCCGCGACCCCGAGCTCGAGCAGCATGCGAAACACGTCGGCGCCGAGCCTGTTCAGGAGCGCTTTGGCCAGACTCTCGGCTCGATCGCCCGCCACCGTCGCGACGCCGGGATCGCGGAGCAGGGCCGGGAGCTCGGGCTCTCCTGCGACGAAGGTGAAGAGAGCGGGAGGCCCCCCGATGGCCAGCGCGGCGAGGATGGCGGCGCGGGTGCGGTCGCCGGACGAGAGCGGGACGAGGTGCAAGAGGGCGCGCCGGCCGACGTCGTCTTCGTCGTGGAGCGACAGGAGCGTGACGACGTCGTCGAGCGGCTCCTCGATCAGCGCCGTGGTCAGGAGCGCCGGATCGATCGCCGCGGTCAGACGCGCGAACGGCGCCTTGTCGAAGAGGCGCACGAACGCGGCGGCGCAGAGGAGATCGACGCCGCCATCGGCGCGGATCGCGCGCGCCTCGAGCAGCTTCTCGGCGACCCAGTCGGGGGCTCGCGTGGCCGCGCGCAGGTACGTCGACGACGCGGCGCGGACGTCGGCGTGCGACAGCGTCTTGGTGAGGAGCGAGGCCGGGTAGAAGCGCGCGATGATCGAGAGCCGCGACGGGGTCGGGCCTCTGCGGTGCAGATCGAGCCAGGCCGACGTGGCGAGCTCCATGCCGATGGCGGCCGCGCTCTGGATCGTCTTGTCGACGAGCTCGCCGCCTTCATCGGGCACGGTGGACAAGAGGACGTCGATCTCGTCTTCGGTGCTCTCGAGGAGCCCGAAGTCGGGTTCTGAGACCGAGCCCTCCAGGAACCGCGTCACCAGTGCGTGCTCGCGCCGCCGGAGAGCAGCCCGAGCCTGGCCCAACAGCGCCGGGTGGCTCTGGACGATCTTCCACGCGGTCGCGGGCGGCAGGGCGGCGGCCCGCACCATGTCGACGAGCACGGCGATGCCGCTCGGCGGCGCGAGCTTGCCCGCTGTGGCGTCGGCCAGCACCTCTTCGCAGAGAGCGCCGTCGCCCACCAGACAGAGGTCCCAGTCGCGGGTCGCCTCGCCGGCGCGCGAGATCGCGAGACCCGCGGCGCGGATCGCTGCCGACGGGTGAAACACGACGTGGGCCCACCGCGCCGGCTCGGACCTCGCCACGAACGCGAGGAGGTGAATCGCTTCGGGGGCGAGCGCCTCGTCGTCGAGGCAGCGCGCGGCCGTCTCGATCGACAGGAGGCCGCTGGCGCCGCGCAGCGCGGCCAGGGCGCGAAGGCGCAAGCTCGTGGCCGCGCGCTCGTCACCGGCGATCTCGACGAGCGGCCCGAAGAACGGCGCGCGATCGCGGATGGGCTCCTTGGCGAGGTCGTCGAGGAGCCCGGCGACGCGCTCGTCGTCGTGATCCCCGCGAACGAGCAGGTCGAAGAGCTGGAGGTCGAGCACGAATGCAGAAGGAAGGTAACAAAGCCCCGGGGACGTGCGCCGCGGAACACGCACGGGTCGCACCACGGGAGGACGGCCGAACACCATCTCTCGCGAAAGGACCCGAACGCGGCCCGGCGGGCTCGCGGTCTCACCCCCATCGGCGGCACAGAAGGCAGAAAAATGCCGCACACCGATCGCTCCCGCGATCGGCGCGCGGCCCAAAGGGACCCGACGGTGGTCAGGGGGTCCCGGGCTCCGCGCCCGACTGCTCCCACCAGAGAAATCGCCGTGCTGGCGCGGTGCCGCCTCGCGCACGAACGCGAGGCACGCCTCACGACCCTCGCGGGTCGTCGCGAACTCACGCCTCGTTCATCCCCTCCGGGTGTGGAGAGGGCGCCGCTTGCGCTATCCGCTCGGGGTGAGCTTGGCTCCGCTGCTGCAACCCGGTTCGTGACCGGGTCCGCCGCGTCGCCGCTGCTTCGAGACCGAGAGACGGCTCGCGGCGCCCACCCTGACGCCACCTCGTGTAACCTCGGTCCTTCGTGTTCGAGCCGGGGACGCTGCTCGAGGGGCGCTTTCGCGTCGCATCGTTGGTCGGAGAAGGCGGCATGGGCGCCGTCTACCGCGCGATCGACGAGAGCTCGGGCGAGCCGGTGGCGATCAAGGTGCTGAAAGCGACCGTGGCCGCGAGCGCTCGCGAGCGGTTCGTACGGGAGGCGCGGGTGCTCGCGGCGCTCGATCACCCGGGCATCGTCCGCTTCAAGCACATGGGCTCGCTCGACGATGGGCAGACATACCTCGTCATGGAGTGGTTGGATGGAGAAGACCTCGCCAAGCGGAACGAGCGTCAGGGCGTCACGTTCCTGGAGGCGGTTCGGGTCGCGCGCGGGGCGGCCGAGGCGCTCGCCAGCGCGCATGCTCAGGGGCTCGTCCACCGCGCCGTGAAGCCCGCCAATCTGTTCCTCGTCGGCGGCCGCCCCGAGAACATCAAGGTGCTCGACTTCGGCATCGCCCGCGGCGGGAAGGTCTCGGCGACGCTCACCGACCCGGGCATGGCGCTCGGCACCCCCGCGTACATGGCGCCGGAGCAGGCGCGCGGCGGTGCGGGGCTCGACGCGCGCACCGACCTCTTCGCCCTCGGGTGCGTCCTCTACGAGTGTCTGGCCGGCTCGCCGCCCTTCGTGGGCGACTCGCCGATCGCTTGCCTGGCACAGATCCTCCTCAGCGAGCCGCCCCGCCTGGCGCTCACCGTGCCCGGCGTCCCGCGGGCGCTCGACGCCCTCGTCTCGGCGATGCTCCAGAAGCAGCCCGCCGACCGCCCGGAGACCGCGGCCGTCGTGGCGCGTGAGCTGAGCGCGGTCGAGCCGTTGCTCCATGTCGAGGGTAGCGCGGGCACCATCTCGGCGCGTCAGGTCTCGCTGGCCGAGAAACGAATCGCTTCGATCGTCGTCGTGCGCGACGTCGCAGAGAGCGGCGGTCAGGAGACGGGCGAGACGCTGAGCTTCGCCGCGGTGGAGCACACGCTCGCTCCTGCGCGGGAGTCGCTCGAGCGGAGCGGCGGTACGTTGACGGTGCTGTCAGATGGCACGCTGCTCGGCGTCTTCTCGGGCGCGGCGAGCGCGACCGATCTGGCGCGGGCGGCTGCGAACGCCGCCCTCGATCTGCGGGCGCGCGTCGCCGAGCGTGCCATCGCCATCGCGACCGACCTCGCCAGCGTCTCCGGGACATCGACCACCGGCGCCGCCGTCAGCCGCGCGTTCGGGCTGGCCACGGCGCCCGGGGTCATCCGCGTGGACGCCACCACGCGCGCGCTCATCGGTGATGCCTTCGTCCTGCGCGGCACCGAGGGGGGGACGGCGCTCGAGGCCGATCGAAGCGACGAAGAAGCAGGTCGCGAGACCATCGGCCGGTCCGCGCTGGCCGCCGCGACCGAGGATCAACAGGCGCGCGCGGTGCTGCTCATCGGGCCGGCCGGGCAAGGCAAGAGCTGTCTCGTGCGCGCGTTCCTGCGCGGCACGGCGGCGGGCCCCGCCCCTCGCGTGGCGCGGGTCCGGTGCGACCCGCTGCGCGCAGAGGTGGGCTTCGCGATCGCAGCGGAGCTCCTCTCGCGTCTCTTCTCCATCCCGGCGGTCGAGAGCCCCGAGCGGCAGCGCGCGGCCCTCGACGACGCGCTCCGCGAAGCCGGCGGTACCAGCGCTCATCGCGGGTTCCTCGAGCACCTGCTCGGGTTGGACGGCGGCGACGCCGCACCTGCGGTGCGGGACGCTGCGCGCGATCCACGCCTCCTCGCCGATCGGATGGTCGAAGCGTGGATCGAGGCGGTGGGGCTGGTGGCCGCGCGGGAGCCCACCGTGCTCGTCGTCGAGAATCTCCACGGGTGCGATGGCCCCTCGGTGCGGCTCCTGGAGCGCGCCCTCACCGAGCTCGACGAGCGGCCGCTCCTGCTCTTCGCCACGGCGCGCCCGGAGATCGACGATGTCCACCCGCGCGCCTTCGCCTCGCGTCCGCTCGATCGCATCCAGCTCGCGCCGCTCGCACGGCGCGCGGCCGAGGCGCTCGTGAGGGGCCGCTTGGGAGCGGATGCCGACGCGTCGACGGTGGAGCGCATCGTCGATCAAGGTGCCGGCAACCCGATGTTTTTGCTCGAGCTCGCGGCCGCCGCCCGCGACGGCCTCTCGACCTCGCCACCGTCCGTGGTGGCGCTGCTGCAGGAGCGACTCGAACGGCTCGAGGCGAACGCGCGGCGCGTCCTTCGGGCAGCCAGCGTGCTCGGCCAGACGTTCTGGCTCGGTGCGGTAGAGGCTCTCGTCGGCGCCGGCGACGCCGCTTCGGTCGGCGAGTGGCTCGCCGAGCTCGTGCGTCGAGACCTCGTCGACCGGTCGTCGTCGTCTCGTTTCCCTGGTGAAGAAGAGCTGACGTTCCGCTCCGGCCTCCTCCGCGACGCCGTGTACGCGACGCTCACCGACACCGATCTGGTGGTCGGGCACCGCCTCGCGGGCCAGTGGCTCGAGGCGCACGCAGAGAGCGACTCGCTGCGGTTGGCGCGCCACTTCGAGCTCGGCCACGCCCCCGACGCCGCCCGGGTGCACCTGGCGCGGG
>CALKVR010001290.1 GCA_938004815.1 uncultured Polyangiaceae bacterium
GCGCGAGCATGGGCCCCCGCCGCGCGGAACGCAACGCTTCTCGATCAGCGGGTCGCGTCGCGCGAGGCACCGGGATTCGTGCTCGGGTGGGGTGTCGCGTCGTGCAGGCTCCACCGCGCCGAGCTCGCAAACGGGCTCGCAGTGCTGCGCGACGGTTGCCCCGTCACACCGCCTTTGACGAGCGCACCGCCCGCGAGCGCGGCCGTCCAACCCCAGGCGCCTCTCAGCCAAGTCGACAAGAGCGACAGGGCGCCCCCGAGCGCCATCGAAGCGACACGCCCGACGGGATCAGCCGCAACGGGCACGTCGTCTCTACGGTCATGCGTCTCGGTCTGGCCGCGCTCCACTGCCTGCACCTCGGTTCCCTTCATGGTGTGGTCCACGCTGCAACGCGCGTGCCTCGTCGCCTGCGCGCTCACCGCGCCTCAGGCGGGCCCGTCGCACACGAGGTGCCGAGTCGGATCGCCACATGCGTCCCGTTCGCGCACGCCGGCCGCCCGCCGCAGCGGGTCACCGGGGCGACGTCAGGTCCCAGTCGTGATCGATGCCGAAGGCGATGAAGCGGTAGGCGAAGAACAGGCTCAGCCCGACGATGAGCCACCCGACGCCGCGGACGACGAGGTCCATCGTCTCTCGGCGAAAGCGGCTGCCGTAGCGCTTGAGGAGATAGGACAAGAGCAGGAACCACCCGGCGATGCCGCCGAACGTCCCCGCCGCGAAGGGCAGACCATTGATCGGCTCTGCGGCGATGAGCCCCGTCGAGTAGAGGGTCGTCGTCGCCGCGCTCCAGGTCGCGATGAGGGTCGGGTTGAGCGCCGTGATGGTGAAGCCGACGAACAGCGAGCGCGACGTCGACTCGGCCGGTGGGCGCTCGTCGGTCACGGTGGGCCCGCGGTAACGCGCGAACGAAATGCCGAGCCCGAGCAGGATGAGCGCGGCGAGGAGCCGCGACACGGGCTCGATGACCGGGTACTCGGCGAGGAACGTCGAGAAGCCCCACCACGCGAGAAACGCGTAGCCGGCCTCGGCGACCGCGCAGCCGAGGCCGATGGCAGCGCCGTCCCGGTGACGCCCGGTGAGCCCGCGCTGCAGGACGAGCGCGGCGATGGGGCCGGCGATGGGCACGGAGCCGAAGAAGCCGAACGCGAACCCGATGAGCGCCGCGGCGATCACGGTGCCGGCCGAGCTCCACGGTGGTAAAAGAGCCGGCCATGCGCGAGCTCATCGACAAGGCGCACGTCCTTCACGAAGCGCTGCCATACATCCAGCGCTTCCAAGGCGCCACCTTCGTCGTGAAGTACGGCGGGCACGCCATGGTCGACGAGAAGCTCAAGTCGAGCTTCGCGCGCGACGTCGCTCTCCTGAAGTTCGTCGGGATCCACCCGGTGGTCGTGCACGGTGGCGGCCCTCAGATCGATCAGATGCTCGCCAAGATGGGCGTCGTCTCCGAGCGGATCGACGGCATCCGGGTGACCGACGAGCGCACGATGGAGGTCGTCGAGATGGTGCTCGCAGGCACCGTCAACCAAGAGATCGTTTCGATGGTGTGCGGCCATGGCGGTCGCGCCGTCGGTCTCTCCGGCAAAGACGACCTGTTCATCCGCGCGCGCAAGGCCACCGCGATGCGCACCAAGAGCGGCGCCATGGTCGACCCGGGGCGCGTCGGCGAAATCGAGCGCGTGAGCCCCGACATCGTCAAGCGCTTGGTCGAGGGCGGGTTCGTCCCCGTCATCGCGCCGATCGCGGTCGACGCCGACGGCGCGGCGCTCAACGTGAACGCCGACCTGGTCGCCAGCCATGTGGCGGCCGCGCTCCGCGCGGAAAAGTTCGTCGTGCTCACCGACATCGAGGGCGTTCGGGGTCGCGACGGCGGTCTCTTGTCGCACCTCGATCAAGCCCAGGTGACGCGCTTGATCGACGACGGGACGATCGCGGGCGGCATGATCCCGAAGGTGCGATGCGCGTTCGCCGCGCTCGATGGCGGGGTGAAAAAGGTGCACATCATCGACGGTCGCACCGAGCACGCGATCCTCCTCGAGATCTTTACCGACCGCGGGATCGGGACGGAGATCGTGGCCGGGTGACGGCGCTCGAGGTGCTCTGCCGGAGCCCGCTCTGCTGGGCGCTCCGCGACGCGGCGCGTGCGCTCGGCCAGCACCCCGGCTTGCCACCGGTAGCAGTCATCGACGCGGCGCTCGCGCCCCGCGCCGGGGTCCGCTTCCGGCCGGCAGCGCCCAAGCCGCGTCGGTCGAAGGGCGAGGCGGCGCCGCGTGGCTACGACGCGGTCATCACGCTCGATGGCGCAGTCCCGACCCGCGAAGACAACCTGCACGATCTGATGAACGCGCTGGTCTGGTCGGTCTTCCCCCGCTCGAAACGCGCGCTCCACGCGCGCCAGCACGCCCTGCTCGAGCGTGCGGGGCCGGTCCGGTCTGGCGAGTCGCGCCGCCGATCGGCCGAGGGGGACGCGCTCGCCATGCTCGACGAGGGCGGCCTGGTCGTCGTGGCGCGGCGGGATGCCGTCGCCGAAGTGGAGGCGCGGGGGCGAGCACGCGACGCGACCGCTGTCGCCACGTTCGTCGCCGCAGGCGATGCCCGCGCGGTCGCGTTCGGTCATGCTTTGTACGAGCACGTGGCCGGCCTCTCCCCGGCGACCCCCCTCGGGATGGTGGTCGTGATGGCTTTCGACGATGATCCTGCTGCTGTTCCGCTCCCTGCGGTCGACGACCGCCTCGCGGGCCTCGTCACCGATCCCAGCTGTTTTCTGCACAATGGCGGGTTCGGGAGCATTCCGTTCTCCTCGAGCGTTTGGGGATCGGATCGATGAGGTTCGGGGTCTTGCTTGTCCTCTGCGCTTGCAACGTGTCGGGCGAGTCGCCTGCACCGCCGGCGGAGGGCGCGCAGACAGCATCGGCGTCGGCATCGGCGTCGGCATCGGCATCCGCATCGGCGTCGGCGTCGGCGTCGGCAGCCGTATCGGCATCGACATCGGCCGCGGTGCCGGAGGAGCCGCCGCCCTGTCCTGAGGACATGGTGCTCGTCGGTCGTTTCTGCGTCGACCGGTTCGAGGCGTCGCTCGAGGTGGTGGCGGCGGACGGCACGCGGGCGGCGCATCCGCACTACCAGCGGCCGGAGAAGGGGACGGCCTACGCGGCGGTCAGCAAAGCGGGGAATTACCCGCAGGGGTACATCAGCCGCGTCGAGGCGAAGGCGGCGTGCGAGGCATCGGGCAAGCGGCTTTGCTCACGGCTCGAGTGGCAACGCGCTTGCCGCGGCAAGGGCGGCGCGCGCTACCCGTACGGCCACGCCGGGGTGCGGGGAAAGTGCTCGACCGGCAAGCTCCACCTTCTCCGCGAGAAGTTCGGCGACAACCCGCGCGGCGGGTGGAAGTACGACGAGCACTTCAACAGCCCCGACCTCAATCGCGAGCCCGGTTACCTGGCCAAGAGCGGCGAGTATCCCGAGTGCGTCAGCGACGCCGGCGCCTTCGACATGGTCGGCAACCTCCACGAGTGGGTGAGCGACACCGTCGACGAAGACTTCGTCGCCAAGATGGAGGCCGAGGACATCGAGCGCCAGTGGCAGCCCTGGCACGAAGGCAACGGGATGTTTCTGGGCGGCTTCTACTCGACCACCAGCGAGCACGGGGCCGGCTGCACCTTCACCACCATCGCCCACGAGCCGACGTACCACGACTACTCGACCGGCTTTCGCTGCTGCAAGGCGGCCGATCTGCCGAAGGACGAGAAGAAGAAGCCACCGAAGGCCGGCTCGAAGAGCGGGGAGACAAGGCCGGCCCCGCCGACCTCGGCCTCGGCGCCTCGTCAGTAGTGCGGCGGCGGCTCGTCGGGGATGGAGTCGCCCGGCCCCTCGGAGCGGGGCCGCTGCTCGAGCTCCTTCACACGATCCTCGAGCTTTTCTCGCGCGAGCCGCTCCTCGAATACGGCCTTCGAGAGCTCGTCGACGAGGCGCTCGAGGTGCATGTACCGGATCTCGAGATCGGTGAGGCGATCGGACATCGGACAGCGTTCGTAGCAGAAAGCCGAGAGCTTGGCCGGGTTCGGCCCGAGCCGTCACGATGGCCCGATGGCCGTCCCCGTCGTCGCTCTCTATGGCTCGCTCGCCGCCATCTTCAATATCTACCTAGCGAACAACGTCTCGAACGCCCGGCGGCGCGAGAAGGTCTCGATCGGCCTCGGCAAGGACAACAAGGCCCTCGAGCTGGCGAACCGCATCCACGCCAACAACGCCGAGTTCACGCCGCTCGCGATCGTGATGCTGCTCGTCGCCGAGCTCTCGGGCATGAGCAGCATGTGGCTCCACGTCCTGGGTGGGAGCTTCCTCACGGGCCGCGTCTTCCACGCCGTCGGGATGCCCCGCCCCGCGCCCAACTTCTTCCGATTCACCGGGACGGCGCTCACCTGGATCATGATCGTCGCGACGAGCGTTTGGGTCCTCGTCATGCGGTTCCGCTGAGGCGGCCATGCGCGCGCGCGAGGTACAGGAGCGACCGCAAGAGAGACGCGTCGGGCTCCGCCTCGTGCGAAACGCCGACCACTACACCGAGGTGGTCGAGCGCGGGATCCGTCAGGCCAAGGTGAGCGTCTGGCTCGCCACCCCCAACCTCAAGGACGTCCACGTAGAGGCGCCCGTCGGGACGCGCGCGCGCGCGCGCGGCCGCTTCGTCAGCCTGTTCGACGAGCTCTCGGACGCGGCGCGGGCCGGGATCGAGGTCCGCATCCTCCACGGCGGACCACCCTCACGTGTGCTCGCTGCTCGCTTGCGTGCCCCGGGCCGGCGCGCGTCGCGCGGCGACGAGATCGTCGAGATGCGGCGCTGCGTGCGCGTGCACCTCAAGATGATCGCGATCGATGGCGCGCTGCTCTACCTGGGCTCGGCCAATTTTACGGGGGCCGGCCTGGGGGCGAAGTCCGAGGGCCGGCGCAACTTCGAGACCGGCATCGTCACGAGCGACGACCTCATGCTCGACGAGATGCAAGCCGAGTTCGACGCGATCTGGAGCGGCTCGCGCTGCGCCGGGTGCCGCCTCCGGACCGAATGCCCCAAGCCGATCGACCGGCTACGCGTGGCGGGTTGAGCGGGCGTAGCCGAAATGGAAACGTAGGGCGGGAAGGAGGCGGCGGCGCCAGCTGCGCTCGCTGTGCGTACCCCTCGGGTCGTCACGAAAGCGGACGTCATGCACGCCGCGGCTCTCGAGCAGCTCGGCCATGCGACGCGCGCCCGCTAGCATCGTTGCGGGCTCGCGCCCGCCGCCGTCGAGGTACACGCGCGCCTCGGCGGGCAGCGCGCGGTGCTGGGCCCAGCGAAAGATCGCGCCGCGGTCGATCCACAGCGACGGGGACATGGCGATCGCGCCCCCGAAGACGTCTGGCCGAGCGAGCACCGCGTACGTCGCCGCGAGGCCGCCCATCGACGAGCCGCCCACGACGGTGCGCCGTGGCGTGGCGGTCAGCCGGTGCTCGCGCCGCAGCTCGGGCAGGAGCCAGCCCGTGATCCAGCCGAGGAGCTCTTCGAGCCGGCCGCGCACCTGCCTGAAGTCGAAGGGCGAGAGCTCCGAGATCCGGTGTGCGTGGCCGTGGTCGATGCCGACGATGACGGGTTGCGCCACGCCCTTGGCGAGACGCTCGACCGCGGCGTGCGCGTGCCAGCCGCCGGCGAAGCTCGGCGCGTCGTCGAAGACGTTCTGTCCGTCGAAGAGGACCAACACGGGCCGTTCCTGCCCCGGTGCGCGCGAGGGCACGTAGACGCGGACGTGACGCTTGGGACCGTGGCCAGGCACGATCTCGAACGGGCCGGTCACGTGGATCATCCGCGGCTCTCGTTAGCACACCCGTCGCGGTCGAGGGCTGGCCGCGCGGTGTTCGATCGGCCGAGCGTGTGCTACCTCGATCCGATGCGTACATGGGCCGGTGGGTCGGCGGTCTTGCTCGGGGTCATCTGTGTCGCTTGGTCGGCCGAGGCGCGCGCGGAGGTCGCCGTCGGGCTCGAGGCGCGCGGCGAGGTCAAGGCGCTCGAGTCGGGCACGGTCCGCGGGGGCCCCAGCGTGCTCGCGTCGATCGGGTACGCGTTCGACACCTACCCGGTGCTCGTGCTCCCCGAGGTCGTCGCCACCGGCGCCGTCTGGCCCGACGACAAACCATGGTTTCCGGGGCGCGCGGTCGCCGGTATCCGCCTCGGCTTCACCACCGTGGTCGAGCCACAGATCTATACCCACGTGGGCTACGGGTTTCTGTTCCACCGCGGCGACGTCTCGCACGGGCTCGCGCTCGATGCCGGGTTCGGGCTCGACTACCGCATCCAGCGCGAGATAACGATCGGCGGCACGCTCGGCTACGAGGGGCTGGTCGCCGGGAACGCATCGGCGCACGGTGGTGTCCTAGGGGTTCGCGTAGGCTTCTGGTTGTGAGAGCGAGACCCCCCCTGCTCCCCCTGCTGTTGGCTTTCCTCGCGGGCTGCCCGGCCCCCGAGGCGCCCGCCGCCGCGACCGCGGTCATGAGCGCGCCGGCCGACGGCTCGCCCGCTGCTGCGCCGGCCACGAGCGCGGCGCCAGCGCCCAGCGCCACCGCCCGCGAGATGGAGAAGCCGTATCCCTGCGGCGAGCTCAGCTGCAGAGACTTTCCTTCGGCCGCCCGAGCGCTCACGGTGATCCTCGAAGAGACGAAGCCCGCCCTGGTGGGCTTCGGCGAGAGCCACGCGCTGAAGGGTACCGAGGGGGTGAAGTCGACGACGGCGCGCTTCACCGACGAGCTGATCCCCCTGTTCAAAGACCGCGCGAGCGCGCTGGTTCTCGAGCTCTGGGCGCCCGACCCCAAGTGCAGCAAAGAAAAGGTGAAGGCGGTCGAGCAGAAGCAAAAGGTCGTGACCGAGAAACAGGCGGCCGGGAACCAGAACGAGTTCGTGAAGCTGGGCGAGAAGAGCCGCGCCGAGGGCATCGTGCCCTTCTTGCTCAAGCCGACGTGCGAAGACTTCGACAAGATCCGCGGCGCAGGCGACGACGCGGTCATGGTCATGCTGGACGTCGTGACGCGGAACATGCGCGACAAGACCACCGCGCTCTTCGCCGAGACCGAAAAGAAGGCGCCCGGGAAAATGGTCCTCGCCTACGGGGGCGCCCTCCACAACGACATCGTCCCGCGCGAGGGGCGCGAAGCGTGGAGCTACGCCGCCGACCTGGATCGGCTCGCGCCCGGCCGTTACATCGAGGTCGATCTGGTCGTACCGGAGTTCATCAAGGACACCGACACGTGGAGGTCGCTCCCCTGGTACGCCTCCTACGAGCGAGGCCGAGCGGACGACCGCGTCGTGGTCATCGCCGTCTCGGCGCGTGCTTTCGTCGTGGTTTTCGCGCCTTCTGCGGCGCCGCCGTGACGGCGTGCCGACGAACGCGGAACAAAAGTCACGTGGCCCTCGGCCCCGCACCCCAAGGGCATTGACTCCGGGGGCACCCTCGTCGATACGGCTCGGCGCCCGTCGGTACGGGCTATCCCCTGGGAGGACCGAATGAAGAGGTCGAACGCTGCGCTGGCCGTACTCGTTGCTGGCGCGCTGACGTGTGGCATCGGTTGTGGTGACGGTGGCTCCAAGGCCGGCGCGAGCGCCGAGCCTGCCAAGAGTGGCGCGGCGGCCTCGTCGGCCGGCGCCAAGTCGAGCGGCGCTCAGGCGAAGAGCTCGGCTGCCCCGGCGGCCTCCGGCGCCCCCAAGGATCCGGGCGGCGCCACCGCCTCGGCCGACGTCCTCAAGCACATGCCCAAGGACTGTGACGAGGGTCGCGTGTTCGTGAACCTCGGCAAGCTCTTCGCCGGCGGCGACCTCGGCGCGAGCGTCGACACCCTCATCGGCACCGCGATGGCGCAGGGCAAGCCCGACGACAAGAAGGCCGCCGAGGTCATGAAGACCCTCAAGGACGGCGGCATCGATCCGGTCAAGGACATCCGCGAGATCGCGGTGTGCGCGAACAAGGACAAGAAGAAGACCGTCGTCGCCATCTCGATGGAGCCGAAGGCCGAGAAGCCCGCCGACGTCTTCGCCAAGGCGGCCGAGATCGGTGACGGCAAGCCGCCGACGAAAGAGGAGAAGGACGGCGCCACGTTCCTCAAGAGCGCGACCGGCAACAGCGTGATGGCCGTCGTCGGCAAGAACATGCTCCTCATGGGCGACGACCAGGAGACGCTGGCCGGGCTCGTGAAGGGCGGCGAGGGCGCCGGCGACTTCGGCGACTCGAAGAGCCACATCGTGTGGGCCAAGGTCGACCCGAACAAGACCAAGGCCGACGTGATGATGAAAGAGGCGGGCTCGGACTACGACCTGAAGGTCATGTTCGTGGCCGGCAAGGACGCTCCCAAGATGAAGGAGCAGTTCGAGAAGATGATGCCGGAGCTCGACAAGGCAGCCGAGAAGATGCCGTTCGTGAAGCCGCTCCTGCCGGTCGCCAAGAACGGCAAGATCGAGGTGGCGGGCGAGAACCTGACCTTCACGACCAAGTTCGCGAAGGCAGCGATCGCGGATTTCCTCAAGGAGGCCAGCAAGGCCGACCCCAAGGAAATCATGAAGGGCCTCAAGTTCTGACGTTTCGGTGAGGCAGCGGCGTCGTCGTGCTTGGCGACGCCTGCCTCGATGGATTCACCCCCCAACCCCCCTCACCTGCGGTGAGGGGGGTGCTTCGTTTTTGGAGCCGAGTTGCGCACGCTGGTTTGGTTCCGAGGCAAGGATCTGCGCGTCTCCGACCACGCGCCGCTCGTCGACGCGTGCCGCGACGGCGAGGTCGTGCCGGTGTTCGTGCTCGATCCGTACTTCTTCGCCCCCGAGCGAGCGCGCGCGTACCCCCACCGCATGCAGTTTCTCCTCGAGTCCCTCGATTCGTTGGAGAAGAACATCGAGAAGCTGGGCTCCCGCCTCTGCTACCTCGAGGGCAAGAGCGCCAAGGTCATCCCCGCCGCGGCCCTGGCCGCGCGCGCCGATCGCGTCGTCGCGCATCGCTGGGTCGAGCCGTTCGCGCGCGAGCGCGACCGGCGCGTCGCCGACGCGCTCGGCGATCGCTTCGCGCTCTACGAGGGGGCTACGCTCGTGCCGCCTGGCACGATCCGCACCGGGGGCGGCACGCCGTTCTCGGTGTACACACCGTTTTCGCGGGTCGCCCGCCGCGCCGTCTCGAGCGCGAAGCCGCTCGCCGCGCCGCGCTCGCTTCCGGCGCTCCCCGACGATGTCCCTCTTCCCGACGCGCGGCCGCCCACCCTCGAGGCGCTGGGCATCCGCCGCAACGAGCAAGTCTTGCCCGGCGGCGAGCGCGCCGCGCGGGCCCGCCTCGAGCGCTTCGTCGAACGCGGGATCGACGGCTACGAGCACGCCCGCGATCGCATGGGCGAGGCGGGGACCAGCCGGCTCTCCGCCGACTTGAAGTTCGGGACGCTCTCGCCGCGCACGGTGTGGCACTCCATCGCTTCATCGAGCGCCTCCAAGGCGGACAAGGACAAATTCACGAGCGAGCTGCTCTGGCGAGAGTTCACACACCACACCCTCCACGATCGCCCGGCGGTGCTCGACGAGCCCTTCCGCTCCGACTTCACCGGGTTCCCGTGGCGCGACGACCCCGCCGGCCTCTCCGCGTGGAAAGAGGGCCGGACCGGCTACCCCGTCGTCGACGCGGCCGCGCGTCAGCTGCTCGCCGAGGGGTACGTGCACAACCGGGCCCGCATGGTCGCGGCGAGCTTCCTCACGAAGCACCTCGCCATCTCGTACCGCGAGGGCGAGGCCCACTACCTGTCCTTTCTCACCGACGGCGACTGGGCGCCAAACAACGCGGGGTGGCAGTGGACGGCGGGGTGCGGTTGCGACGCCCAGCCGTACTTCCGTGTGTTCAACCCCGTCACGCAGGGTGAGAAGTTCGACGCTGGCGGTGCGTACGTGCGGCGCTGGGTGCCCGAGCTCGCGAAGCTGCCCGACAAGTGGATCCACCACCCGTGGGAGGCGCCGCCCGACGTGCTCGCCGCCGCCGGCGTCAGGCTCGGCGAGAGCTACCCCCGGCCGATCGGCGACCACGCCACGGCGCGCTCGCGGTTTCTCGCCTTGGCCAAGTCACACCTGGGCCGTTAACGTGACAGGGTGCCAACTTCGGTCGGGCTTGTCCTGTCGGGCGGCGGCGCGCGCGGCGCGTACGAAGTGGGCGTCCTCTCCTGGGTCGCAGAGAACCTCCCCAAGCTCCTGACGCGGGTCCGGGTCATCACGGGCACGAGCGTGGGCGCCGTCAACGCGGCCTACCTCGCCTCTCACGGTCTGACGCAGGGGTGCGTGGCGGATCTCGTGCGGGTGTGGCGCGGCCTCGTGATCGACGATCTCGTCGGCATCGATCGCGCGGGGCTGCGCGAGCTCTTGGCGGCCGGAGGCAAGCGGCTCATCGGCCGCGCGGTGCAGAGCCCGCCGATCGGGCTCCTCCGCGTCGACGGGATCGCCAAGCTCGTCGCCGAGCACGCCGACTGGCGCGGCCTCCGAAAGGTCGTGCGCGCCGGTCGGCTCGACGCCGTCGGCTTCGCGGCCACCGACATCGCCACCGGCGCGACCCATTTGTTCATCGATCACGCGCCCGACGTGAAGCCCCGTTGGCCCCGCGGCGACGACGCACCCATCCCCGTGCGTGCCCTGCTCGGACCGTCCCACGTGCTCGCCTCCGCCGCGATCCCGCTGCTCTTTCCCCCGGTGGATGTCGGGGGCCGCTGGTACATGGACGGGGGCGTCCGCTACAACACGCCGCTCGGGCCGGCGCTGGCCCTCGGCGCCGACGCGCTGTTCATCGTGAGCGTTCGGGCGACCCTGGACGCTCAGCACTCGGCCCCGACCCACCAGTTCAGCGGCTTCGGCCAGGTGGTGGGCAAGGTGCTCGACTCCGTGTTCCTCGACCGCATCGCGTTCGATCTGGACCGCCTGAGCCGTATCAACGACATCTTGGCCGCGGTCGAGATCACCGGCGGCGACGGGCTCATCGAGAGCGTCCGCGACGCGCTCCATGCGCTCGGTCGCCCCCGCTACCGGCGCGTACGCGTCGCCCACGTGCGCCCGAACATCGACCTCGGCGTCCTCGCGGCCAAGCACCTCGACGCCGCGCAAGCGAGCCGCCCGTTCGGGTTCGCGCGCGTCCTGCGGGCCCTGTTCCAGGACGACGCGGGCACCACCGGCGACGCGGCCAGCTTCCTCCTCTTCGACGGCGGCTACGCCGACACGCTCATCGAGACCGGCAAGCGAGACGCCGAGGAGCGCAGAGACGAGCTCGCGTCGCTCTTGCGGTGACCGGGGCCTGCCGCGAACCCGAGGAAGGGCGCCGGGATGCGGCTAAGAGCAGGAAAGTCCGACGCTATCAGGTGGGGCGAACCCGAGCATGAACGGTGAGGCTGACGCGTACGTTAGCGCGCCTGTCAGTAGGCCCATGCACGGAGCGGTTCATCATGAAGATCGTATTGTCAGTCGCGAGCGTCGTCCTCTTTGCTTGCGGAGTCGGAGGGGGATCCGGCGCGGCCGGTAGCAGCTCGTCGCAGGCGGCGGCGTCGGGCGTCGGCAAGACGGAGAGCGACGCGAAGGCCACGAGCAGCGTTGCAACGACTGCCGCCAAGAAGCCGACCAAGGTCGCTCAGGTCGGGTTGACCGCCGACCTGCCCGAGGGGGCGATGATCAACGACGGCATCACCGAGAACAGCGCGATGATTTCGTCGGAGGACGGCACCGTCACGCTGAAGGTGGCGAGCAAGACCGACCCCGAGACGATGCAGCAGGGCAAGGACAGCGCGCTCCTCGGTGACAACGGCAAGAACCTGAAGGGCGAGAAGACGTCCGACGGCTGGGTCGTGACCTGGGAGAACAGCGGATCGATGGGCGAGAACTTCTGGCTGACGATGCGGCGTGAGATCGCCGGCAAGGCGTATCTCTGCTCGACGATGCAATCGAACGACGCTCAGCGAAAGGCTGCCATCGACATGTGCAACTCGCTCAAGCCGTGAGCTCGGCGCGAGAAGCCGCACCGCTCAGTAAGTCAGCTTCGTCCCGACCTGGAGCCACAAGGGCGCGCCCGGCCTCGCGCCGAAGGGCTTGCGTGAAGCGACGTACGTCCAGTCGAGCAGGTTGCGCCCGACCGCGTAGAAGGTGAGAAACGACAGGGGCCGCGCGTAGATCGACGCGTCGAGCAAGAACGACGCGTCGGTGGCGTCACCGGCGAGCGGCTCGCCCGCCCCCGCGACCTCGCGCATCTCGCTGACGAGCGTGCCCGTGATGTTGCCGCCCACGTACTTGTGCTCGAGCCCCGCGGTGGCCGAGAGCTGGTGGGCGGGGACGTACGGCAGGTCGTCGCCCTCTGCGACGTCGCCGAAGATGGGGTCGGCCGACGAGAAGCTCGTGTCGAACGTGGCTTGGGTGAACGTGTAAGCGAGCCGCGCCGGCAGGAGCAGGTCCTGCATCAGCTCGACCTCCACGTCGCCGAACACTTCGATGCCCCAGATCGTCGCCGCCCCCGCGTCGAACTGCTCGTCGATGTTCTCGCCCACGCAGCCCGAGGAGAAGGTGCAGATGTTCGTCAGGTTCGAGTACCCGTTGTAGAAGCCGATCGCCTCGACGCGGATGAGCCGCTCGGGCGAGTAGCGCGCGCCCCACTCGACGTTGAGGCTCTTCTCCGGGACGGGGTTCGCGCTGTCGCCGGGGGGGATCGGCGAGAAGCCCTGGTAGACGCCGCCGAGCAGGCCGAACCCGAGCGGCAGCGCGACGTACGCGCCCGCGCCGGGCAACACCACCTGCTGGTTGGCGCCGGCCTGGCGGTCGGTGACCGCGTCCTCGTAGCGGCTCTGGATCGACTCGATGCGCCCGCCGGCCGTGATCGTGACGGGGCCCCACGTGCCGGCGTGGATGGCCCACGCGGCGAGCGCCAGCGACCGCCCCTCGTTGTCGGCGGTGGTCTCGGTCGGCTCGTCGACTTGGGTGAGGTTGGTGCCCTGCACGAGAAAGCCATCCTGGGTGTGCAGGCGATCGATCGAGTCGTGGTGGATGCGGGCGCCGAGCTCGATGCGGTGGCTCACCGGGCCCGTCTTGGGCCGCCAGTCGACCTTGGTCTGAAAGCCCTGCGAGACGAAGCGGCGCTCGTTGGGGCCGATGAGGAGAGTCTCGGCGTCGGTCGTCGGCTCGATCTCGCCCGTGAGGACGCCGTAGAACACGGCGTTGCGCGGGGTGTTCGGCTCGCGCAAGACGTCGGAGATCGCGGCGCCGCGGAACGCGTTCACCTTGCGCCACTTGCGGTAGAGATCGTGCCGATAGAACGTGGACTTGAGCTCCAGATCGTCGCCGCGCTGCGCGGTGTGGGTGAGCGCGATCTGGGTCCGCCACCACTCCATCCGGTCGAGCTGGCTGGCGGCGTAGCGCATGTACGGGTCGCGCTCGAAGTCCGCGTCGGTGAGCCCGAGGTACGTCTCGTTGCTCGCCTCGTTGCCGAAGCCGAGCTTGAGCTCGAGCTCGTGCATCAGCGCCTCGGCGCTGCCGAACATCGCGCGCGCCTTTCCCATCACCTCGTTGCGCGAGTACCCCGTGTCGTCGTCCGGGAGCCCGTCGAGGTGTTTGAACCCGTTGTTGGCCTCGTGGACACCCTCGACGAGCACGCCGAACACGTCACCGCTCGCCGAGACGCGGGCGTGCGCCTTGCGTGAGAGGTACATGCCGAACGCGAGGTCGGCCATGACGTGCTCACCATCCGGGATGGGCGCGGTCACGAGATCGATGGCGCCCGCGACTGTGTGCGGGCCGTAGGCGATCGCGCTCGGCCCCTTGACCACGCGCACCGAGTGCATGCGCGTGATCATGGGAAAGTAGTATGCGGCCGGGGCGCTGTACGGCGCGGGGCCGAAGAGGACGCCGTCCTCCATCAGGGTGATCTTCTTGCTGCGGTCCGAGATTGCCCCCCGCATGCCGATGTTCGGCCGCAGACCGAAGCCGTCCTCGTTGCGAACGTAGACGCCAGGCACCCCGGTCAGGACCTGGTGGGGGTCGCTGTACTCCATCCGCTCGAGCTGCTTGGGCCGAATGACGTGGGCCGAGCCGCTCGTCTCGCGCAGCCTGGTGCCGACGATGCTGACCTCTCGCTCTTCTTCCGCCTCTTCACGCGCGGCGTCGGCGGCCTCTGCCTCGGCGCCGGGCTCCGCCTCGGGCTCCTGCGGCGGCGCCGTGTCGTCGCCGAACGCGGAGGCCGCGCTCGAGATGATGGCGAGCGCGATCGCGAGGGCGCCCGGACGAGGGAAGTTCGACATGGAACCGAAATCGCTTACTTGCCGCAGCGGACCTGGCGGGCACAAGCAGAAAGATGATAAGAGAAGTGAAAGTCACTTTCAACAGTGACGTCGCGTGACACCGCGGGGACCTCGAGCGCTGGTCCTCAGCGCCGGGGCCTCGGGCGCTGGGTCAGCGAGGCCCGCGGTCGACGTCGAACCCGCCCGCGGTGTAGTGCTCGCTCCAGCGAGACTGCGCGATCTTGAGCTTCTCTTCTGACGGTACCGTCAGATCAGGCTTCGGCTTCGCCGCGCACATCAGGACGACGAAGGGGTCGGCGCGCCGGTCGCGGCGGATCTGCCCGGCCACCGCCGCGAACTTCGCCGGCTCGAGGCACTCTTCGGCGAGCAGCTCCAGGAATCTATCCGTCGCGCCGTCGTTCTTGACCGCGCCGGCGTGCGTCTCGGCGAGCGCGTCTTCGCTGCTGCCGCGCACGATGACCTCGAGGTGCAGGTGCGGCTTGATGCGCGGCCCCGACGCGTTGCCGGTCTTGCCTACGGTGCCCAGCTTTTGCCCGGCCTGTACCGTCGTCCACGCCTTGGGCGGCGCGGTCTTGTCGAGGTGCGCGTAGAAGAACGACGCGTGCAGTCCCTCGTCGCCGCCGAGCGGTTTCGGGAGCCGGCACACGAGCTGCACCACCTTGCCGTAGCCGCCGCGCTGGTCGCTGCGTGCCTTACCGTCACATGCGGCGAGGACCGGCGTGCCTACGGGGGCGAGAAAGTCGATGCCGTTGTGCTTGCCGTGGGACCGCGGCGCCAGAAAATGCCCCTGACCGCCCTCGTCGGTGCGGATCCCCAGGTCGACGCCGAGGACGTAGGCGAGCTGCGGGTCCTCCGGGACGAATTTCGGCGTCTCGGCCACGACGACCTTTTTCAGCTCGGGGGCGGGCTCCGCCGCCGCCGAAACGACGGCAGCGGGCAGGCTCAGACCTTCCAGCTTCCCGGCCTCGCTCGCCGAGCAAGAGCTCAGCGCGAGCGCGGCGCACACGACGGCTCCACGCGGCGGCATGTTCGCTCTCCTCGTATGCATCGACTCGTCGGTCAGGGCCAAACTTGGTGTAACCTCCCGGCCGTGTTTGCCTCGGCTCGCAGCCCGCGCCGTGCGGGTGCGATTGGAACTTCTGCGTCGCGCGTGCTCCTCGCCGCTCTCGGGCTCGTTTGTGGCTGCCCCAACGACGTGCGAGACAGCCACTGCACCCCCGACGCGCCGAACCGCGACGCCGACCCCGAGTGCATCTACGCGGGCGACGGCCGGGGCCCGCTCCTCAACGAGCCGCAGTGCCCGGACGTGGAGGGCGAGCCTCCTTCGGTGTGTCCCACGTTCGAGCAAGTGTTCGAGGTCCTCATCGATCCGGCGAAGGGGAACTGCTCGGCAGGCGGCTGTCATGGCGTGGCGCCGGGCTCGATCGGCATCTACCTGCCCACCAGCGACCCCTGTGCGTTCTACGCTCAGCTCACGTCGATCAGTCCGCGCGGCGAGCTCTACGTCCGGCCGGACGACCCGGCCACGCCCGAGAACGACGCGCGCAGCAGCTACATCCTGTGCAACCTCCGCGGCGAGCACGGCGGCGGGTTTCCGATGCCCATCCCCGCTGGTATGCCCAACCTCGCAGACGTCGAGATCGTGAAGAGCTGGCTCCTCTGCGGCGCGCCCGGTCCGGACGTGGCGGGCGCAGGCGGCGGCGCTCCCCAGACTTGTCCCAATGC
>CALKVR010001291.1 GCA_938004815.1 uncultured Polyangiaceae bacterium
CACCAGGAGCATGACGTCGTAGGTGCCGGCGGTGTCGAACCGCTTCGTCACGTTGCGGCCGACGCCGGTGGTGCCGTCGCCGAAGTACCACTCCCACCGCATGATCCGCCCGTCTGGATCGGTGCTCGCGTCGGCCGAGAAGTCGAGCGGGTTCATCGGTGGTGTGTTGGCCGCGAACACGGCCGTCGGGAGCGCGGCCGAGTCGACCGAGGGAAAGAACGAGCGCGTGGCGACGGCCTCGTTGCCGGCGGCGTCGCGCACCCGAGCCGTGACGGTGACGAGGCTGCCGAGCGGGACCGAGCTCGGCGGCGCGAGCGGCGCGACGAAGGCGGTCGCGTCGCTCCGGTAGGCGAGATCGCCGAGGTGCGTCCCCGCAGGGTGATTGCCGTCGCCGAGCGGTTGGTCGAGCGTGACTTGAACCGACGCCGGATCGATGCTGCTGCCGCCATCGCCGTAAGTGACGACGACGCGCGGGAAGCGCGACCACTCGTCCGACGATGGGCCGATGATCTCGAGGACGGGCGGCGTGGTGTCTGCGCCGCCCGCCGGCGGGATCATCGCGGTGACGTCGTCGGTCGCGCGGCCAGCCGCGTTCTCGGTCCCGGTGTGAACGACCGAGTAGGCGTAGGCGACCCCGGGCAGCGCCGTCGAGTCGGTGAACCGCACCTTGCCCGCCGCGAGCGTGACCGACGGATCGCCGAGCGCCTGCGTCGTGGTCTGCGGCAAGATCGGTGCAGCGAAGCCCTCGTCCTGGAACGCGGAGAAGCCCACCGTCTTGATGTGCGTCTTGTCGCGCGTGTCCATGCCCGCAGCCGTCGACCGGTACACGCGATACGCGCGGGCGTTCGCGGCGAACGGCGGCGGGTCCCACTCCAGACTGATGCCCGACCCGTCGGCCGATACCACCGACAGGTTGCGCGGCGTGTCCGCCCGCTCTCCGGACGGGTCGACGTAGGTGTTGCGCATGATGCGGACGTCGCCGCCCGAGAGGCCCACCCAGACGTCGAAGGCACCGTCGCCGTCGAGATCGGCAATGTCGACGTCGCTTCCGAGACCCGAGCTCGGGCCGGGCCCGGCAACCGAGTGGGCCGCGTCGAAGACGAACACGCCGGCCCCGTCGTTCAGGAAAACCATGAAGTGCGTCGTCATGGCCTGGTTGTCTTTGGAGAAGCCGATGAAATCGAGATCGCCGTCGTAGTCGATGTCGACGAGCTTGCCGTTCTCGGCCCCGAAGTCGGCGGGCATCCCCGAGTCGTTCCATCGGGTGGCCGACTGGTCGGTGAAGTTGCCGGCGCCGTCGTTGATGCCGATGACGTTCGGGACGGTCGGGTGCCCACCCGCGTAGGGCGCACCGCCGCGACCGGTGACCAGATCGAGATCGCCGTCGCCGTCGATGTCGCCCAGGTTCATCCCCTGGCCGAAACCCGATCCTGGCGGGGGCACCGCCTGGGGGCTCTGTGAGAAGCTGCCTGCGCCGTCGTTGAACGCGACGATCGTCTCGGCGCCGCCGCCGTGGCCGATGACGATATCGAAGTCGCCGTCGCCGTCGACGTCACCCGACACCGTGCCGACGATGTACGACGTTCCGCCGAAGTCGAGCCCGCGCGCCACCGAGACCTCGCTGACGTTACCGTTGCCGTCGTTGAGAAAGAGCGCGAAGTCGACGGGCCCACCGCAGGGCGAATTGTTGCAGAACGCGTGGGACACGATGAGATCGACGTCGCCGTCGCGCTCGAGATCGGTGTTCACGACGTTGAGCGCCGAGTGGTTGCCACTCGAAATGACGAACCCGGTCGCGAAGCGTCCGCCGCGATTCCATTGCAGCGTCAATGGCTCGCCGTTTCCTCCCGCGAGCGCGTCGAGATCGCCGTCGCCGTCCATGTCGGCGAACTGCATCGCGTCCTCGCCCCATCCGGATGCACCGGGGTCGCCGCGCAGCAGGTAGTTGACGTAGGCGCGGGCGGGCACCATGTGGCCGCCCCCCGTGTTGAAGAGGTAGCCATACCGCGAGCCGGCGATGCGGTCGGGGAGACCGTCCCCATCGACGTCGCCCATGTCGGCGTCGTAGTAGTTCTCGTTCGAGGTGCCGGCGAGCGGGTTCGTCCCCGTGAAGCTGAACGAGCTCGTCTCGAGCGCCGCGCTCTCGTCGACGAAGCCGTCCCAAGCGCCCGCGCGCTCAGCGGTGAACGCGACGACGGCGGACGCCGATAGCGCGAGAGGGAGGTTTCGTCGGGCGAGTCGTCGAATCAGATGAGCGCGCATGGTGACCTCGTCGAAGGAGCAAGAGCAGCGAGAGAACGAAGACGGATGCAGAGGATGGAGCAGGAGCGTCGGAGCTCGAGCGGCAGGCGCAGCCATCCGGCGGCGCGTCGTCCGGAGCGGGAGGGGCATCGACCGGCGGCGCGCCGCCCGCGCCCCCGGCTCCGCCCTGCCCCTCGGGAGGGCTCGCCTCGGCGATGCTGAGCAGGAACGTCTCGAGCTCCTCGAGCTCGGTCGCGCCGAGGTGGGACGTCCGCCCGTGACGATCACCCTCGTTCCTCGTGGTGAGGACGGCGCGCAGATCCGCTGCGCTGCCATCGTGGAGATAGGGCGCGCCGTCCCAGAGGCCAACGAGCGACGGGGTATCGAGCCCCGGAAGCGGCCCGCCGAGGCGACTGCCGCTCCCGGGGCCGAGCGTTCCGACGTCGTGGAGCGCGTACGTGGGCTCGGACGTGAGCCGACTGTCGGTGTAGAGCGGCGCGGGGTGGCAAGCGGAGCACCCCGTCTCCGCGGACTCGAAGATCGCTCGGCCGCGCGCGACCGTCGCGGGATCGAGGGCGTGAGGCCCGGGGCGAGGGCCGGAGAGGCTTCCCACGTAGGCGGCTAGCGCGTCGAGGGCTTCGCTGCGCCCGGCGTTCGGCGCACCGAGCGGCGGATTCGGCGGCGCGCCGTCCACTGCGAGGCCCGTCCCGCCGAACCCGTGGACGATGTCGTTCTCGAAGTCCTGGACCTCGTCGAAGTTGGCGCTCCAGTGGAGCGGGCCGTGGGCCGTCCCCGCTCGACCGCGCAGATCGATCGTGTTGCGCAGGCCCTCTCCCGCGTCGGTGAAATCCCAGGTGCGCCCGTCGGAGCCGCTGTCCGGGTGGCACGACGCGCACGCGATGTAGTTTTCCTTGGCGTGCTCGGGCGCCCTGCTCCGATGAAACAAGCGCTTGCCCCAGGCGATCTCGGGGTCGAGCGGCTCGGCGGTCACCGAGACTTCGGCCAGGTAGACGGGGGCGCGCGGGCTCTCTACGTCGAAGGCGAGCACCGAACGGGAGAGCTCGGCGCCGACGAAGAGCGTGCGACCGTCCGGCGTGACGGCGAGCGCGTTGGGCGCCTCGCCCGCATCGAACCGGGCGACGAACGGGAGCGGCGCCTCGTCGGAGGCGTCGTGCATCGCCGCCTGCGGCAAGCTGTACACCGAGACGCGACCCGCGCCTTGGTGCGCGAAGAAAGCGTAGTGGCCGAGCGGCGAGAACGCGATCGCCGCGACGCTATCGGCGTCGTTGGTGTCGATGCGCTCCGCCGCCAAGTCGGCGAGCGTCGAGGCGTCGAGCGGTGCCATGACGCCGCGCACACGGTTCTGAGGCAAGAGCGGCTCGCCCGACAAGAAGAGGCCTCGTTCGGTGTTCGACTTGAGCCCCCCGATGAAGACCCGCCGCCCGAGGGGCTCCACCGCGGCGGCGCCGAGCACGTTCGGGTAGCCGGCCCCCGACGTCCCGGTGTCGACCGACGTGTCCACGGCGAGGGCGGCGACCGATACCTCCAAGGTCGACGTGTCGAGGACGGTGACGGCCGCCTCGGCGCCGCGGGTGAGAAAGTGCGTGACGAACAGGCGACCCCGCGCGCCATCGAGGCAGAGGGCGCGCGGGCCGTCGGAGACGGCGACCAGCGTGACGGTGAGATCGAGCGGGTCGACGACCGCGATCGAGTCGGCGCCTTGCGCGCTGACGAACACTCGACCGCCGGCCGGATCGACGACGACGCCGTGGGGCTCGAGGCCGACCGGGACGCTCGCGATGATCTCGAGCGTCACCGCGTCCGCCACGACGAGCGCCGCGTCTCCCTGGCAAGCGACGTAGAGGCGGTCGCCAGCGGGCGAGAGCGCGAGCGTCCTGGGTCTCTGGCAGATCGCCTGCTCGTCCGAGACCTGCAGAGCGGCGATGTCCACGCGCGTGACCGAGCCCGAATCCGCGTTCGCCACCCATAGCGCGCCGCCGGCGTCATCGATGGCCAGCGCGCTCGAAGATCGCGTCGCGCTCGGCGCAGGCGCGTCGACGACGTGGACGGTGATCGCCTTGATGCCGATGTCCTGGCCGTCGGAGACCGTGAGCAGCACGTCGTAGACACCGGGGGCACCGAACGTGTGGCCGACGTCGACCCCGGATGCCGTGGCTCCATCGCCGAAGTCCCAGGCGTACGTGAGCGCGCTGGGGCCCGCGTCGGGGTCGACGCTCGCTGCCCCAGAGAACGCGATCGGCACGCCGGTCAAGCCGTCGTCTGGCGTCGCCGAGATCGCGGCGAAGGGCGGGAAGTTTCCTCCACCGGGGCCGCGCTCGGGCTCCGACCGAATCGATGCCGACGGCTCGCAACCACCGATCGTCGCAAAGGCGACGACGAAGCCGGAGAGGCGAGAGCCCATCATGCGAAACGCCCGGCGGCGCTGGAGCGAGGCAGCAGCCCGGTCATGTCGTGGTCGGCATGGCAAGGACCAGGCCACCGACGACCCCTCGGTGCGGGCTCCGCCGACCGGCTGGCGCGCGCGCCGGCGGCGCCGATGATGATCGATAGGATCACCCCCATGTCGTCTTTGATCATGGGGCCCCCCTTCGCGCGCCTGTGACGGCCCTGGCCGGGTGTACTACCTTGCCGGCGTGCCCGAGAACCCGTTCGACGATCTCGAGGGGGGCGAGACCGCGCTCTCCGCCGAGACGGTACGCCCGCCGCCGGCGTCGGGCTACGCCCTGGTCGTCGTCTCCGGTCCGGATCGCGGGGCGCGTGTCGACCTGACGGGCGAGGGCTCTCAGCCCGTGCTGATCGGCACGAGCTCCGCCTGCGCGCTTCGGCTGACGGATCGAGAGGTATCCCGCCGGCACGCGTCGGCCGAGATCACCGGCGCATCCCTGCGCTTCACGGACCTCGGGTCGACGAACGGCACGCGGCTCGGCGCCATCCGCATCGAGTCGGTGCTGCTCGCTGGCGGCGAGCACGTCTCGCTCGGCGCGACCGTCCTCAGGGTCGAGCGCAGCGCGCCGCCGTCCGCGGCGGTACCGGACGCCACGTCCTTCGGTCCGCTCCTCGGCGGCAGCCTCGCGATGCGGCGTCTCTATCCGATGCTCAGCCGGCTCGCGCAAGCGAGCGTGCCGGTGATCATCGAGGGCGAGACCGGCACCGGCAAAGAGGTCGCCGCCGAAGCTTTGCACGAGGCGAGCCCTCGCCGCTCCGGCCCCTTCGTCGTCTTCGACTGCACCACCGTCGCCCCGAACCTCGTCGAGTCCGAGCTCTTCGGCCACGAGAAGGGCGCGTTCACCGGAGCGACCGCCGCCCGGCGCGGCGTCTTCGAGCAAGCGCACGGCGGCACGCTCTTGATCGACGAGATCGGCGACCTCGATCCGTCTCTCCAGCCGAAGCTCCTCCGATGCATCGAGCGTTCGGAGATTCGCCGAGTCGGCGGCGACCAACCGATCCGCTCGGACGTCCGGGTCATCGCGGCGACCCGCCGGGACCTCGATCGCGCCGTCCAAGCGGGTCGCTTCCGCGACGATCTCTATCACCGGCTCGCGATCGGTCGCGTCGAGCTTCCTCCTCTCCGCAAGCGCGCGGGCGATGTCAGCGTCCTCGCCGCCCACTTCTGGCGCACCCTCGGCGGCACCGACGACCACGCCCTCGCCGCCGTGATGACGCGTTGGGAGACGGACCCGTGGCCCGGGAACGTCCGCGAGCTCAGAAACGCGGTGGCTCGCCTGATCGCGCTCGGCGCCGTGATGCCGCCCG
>CALKVR010001292.1 GCA_938004815.1 uncultured Polyangiaceae bacterium
CTGCCCGTAGAGCCTGGGCTTCTCGGCCAGCTTGGGGCGCCAGAGGCCGATGCCGTCGTCGGGCGCGCCGCCGAGGCGTAGCCGATCGAGGCTGAACGTCGTGTCCTGCGCCGTGGCGGCTTTCGCCACGAAAAGGCTGGAAACCAGGGCAACTGCGCCTAGAAGACCTCGCTTCGAGGACCGGTTCATACGGGAGGCAGGCTACTACGAGACAGCGATGTGACGGGACTTTTCGAGTAGGAGCTGTTGACCACGGGGCGCCGATGTGGCATTCGTCCGCGCCCTTTCGAGGATGATCAGATGAAGCGCACCTACCAGCCCCACAACACGAGCCGCCTCCGAACCCACGGTTTCCGTGCTCGCATGGCGACCAAGGGGGGCCGCAAGGTCATCAACGCCCGCCGCCGCAAGGGCCGCGCGCGTCTCGCCCCGGGCACCTACAAGAAGTGACCGCGGCGCGTCCCGCCACGGCTCGCCTCCCGCGAGCCGAGCGGGTCCGCAAGCGGCCCGACTTCGTCCGCGCGCAGACGAGCCCCGACGCCCGCCTGCGCGCGCAGAGCTTTTTGTTGCTCCTGGTCGCGACCGACCCGGCCGCGCCCGCGCGTCTCGGGGTCGTCGCGTCCAAGAAGGTGGGGGGCGCCGTCGAGCGCAACCGGGCGAAGCGCCTTTTGCGCGAGGCGTTTCGTCGGAACAAGGCCCTCTTCGGCGCCGGGGTCGATGTCGTCGTGATCGCCTACCCCGAGCTCGCCGCCCAGTCCCTCGGCGGCGTCTTGGCCGAGCTGGAGGCGCTCGCCGGCCGCATCCGCCAAAAGACGGCCGAGCTTGCGCGCCGCGCGGCCCGTCGCCATGCTGGTCCGGCGGCGTCATGAAGTGGCTCCTCCTCGGCCTGATCCGGGTCTACCAGCTGACCTTGTCACGGGTCCTCTTGGTGATCTTCGGTCCGGTGTGCCGGTTCCAGCCCTCGTGCTCCGCCTATGCGGCCGCCTGCATCGCCGACCATGGCGTGCTCCGGGGGAGCTTGCTTTCGGTCAAGCGCCTGTGTAGGTGTCACCCATTCCATCCCGGCGGATATGACCCGCCCCCGCCCCGGGCCGATCGGCTGCCAGCCGGCCGGGGCTGAGAACAACAGAGAAAGAAAAAGAAGGCTCGCTGCGGCGCGCCGCGAACCACGGAAAGCGTGGGCCGGGTCGACTGCTAGTAGGAACGCATGGAACAGAAGAGCGGCGGCATCGCGAAGTACATCTTTCTCGGCCTCGCCGTCTTCCTTCTCTTCCAGTTCGGTTGGCCCCTCATCTTCGGCGACGAGAACGCGCCGGCCAAGCAGCCGTTCGGCGAGAGCCACTTCGGCAGCGTGCCGTCCGGCGATCGCCCCGAAGAGTCGCTCTGCGAGCTCACCGACTCGCGCGCCACCTTCGTCCTCTCGAGCCGTGGCGGCGCGCTCAAGAGCGCCACGATGTCCGACGCGAAGTACGCCGGCATCCAGCTGGTGACGACGTCGAAGGAGCAGCGGATGCCGCTGCGCACGGGGCTGCGCCTTCCGGAGGGTGACAGCCAACAGGTCGAGCTCGACAACCTCGACTTCGTGCTCGAGTCGCAAGACGCGCAGAGCTGCAGCTTCGTCTTCAAAGACGCCTCGACCGAAGTCAAAAAGACGGTCTCGCTCACCGGCCGCCCGTTCGAGCTCGCGATGCAGCTCACGGTGACGAACCTCTCCGACGGCGCGAAGAAGCACCGCCTCACCGTCGAGCAGTCGTCATGGCGGACCAAGCGCGAGACCGAAGCGAGCTTCTGGGACCTCGGCCGCCGGCCCGAGTGGATGACCGACGTCGTCACCCACACGACGCAGGGCACCAAGCGCCACCTGCCGGGCGAGTATGGCCCCGGCGAGTTCGACGAAGAGGGCTTCACCTCCGAGCGCTGGTTGAGGGCCGCCGGTGACGGTCTCTGGGCGGCGGTCTCGACCAACTACTTCGCAAACGCCGTCATCCACACCGACGGCCCGCGGCCGTGGGCAGAGACGCTGATCGAAGACGGCGAGTACTACAACCTCCAGCCGAACAGCGACCAGTACGGGCACCTCTACCGCGCGCGCCTCGCCTACGAGGCCAAGGAGCTCGCCGCCGGCGAGTCGACCTCGTACGGCGTGCTCGCGTTCATCGGCCCGAAAGAGCGCGAAGTGCTCGCCGCCGTCGGCGGGCCCGCGGGCGGCCAATCCGGCGGTGGCTCAGCGAACCGGTACGAGACCAAGGCGCTCATCGATCTCGGGATGTTCGGGGCCATCGGCGAGTTCCTCGTCGGCTTCACCGTCTGGCTGTTCCGTCTGGTCGGTAGCTGGGGCTGGGCGATCTGCCTGCTCACGCTGACGGTCAAGCTGCTCGTTTTCCCGCTGCAGTTCCCGCAGCTCAAGACGACGGTCGCGATGCGCCGGGTCAAGCCCCAGGTCGACGCGATCAACGAGCAGTACAAAGACGACATGATGCAGAAGAACCTCGCGCTGCAGGAGCTCTACCGGCGCGAGGGGATCCGTCCGCTGATCGGTTGCTTGCCGCTGATGCTGCAGATGCCGGTCTGGTTCGCGCTCTACCAGGCGCTGTCGTCGGCGGTCGAGCTGTACCGCACGCCGTTCCTCTTCCCGCTCATCCCCGACCTCACGCACGCGGACCCGTACCACGTGATCCCGATCGTGCTCGGGGCCTCGAGCTTCCTGCAGCAGAAGATGATGCCGCCCCAGGGCATGGATCCGCAGCAGGCGAAGATGATGCTCTACATGATGCCGGCCATCTTCACCGTCATGATGTTCTTCATGCCGGCCGGGCTCGGTGTCTACATGTTGACCAACACCTGGCTCGGCATCGTCCAGCAATGGGGCGTCGAGAAGTGGGTCCAGTCGCGGCTCAAGGAGCAGACCGGCATCCAGGTTCGTGAGGTCGACAAGAAGAAAGACGTCCCGCCGGCGATCGAACCAGCCGCCGGCATTGGAAAGGGGAAGGTTCGTGCCCGTGGATGAGACAATGCCCGCAGAGTCACCCGAGGTGAGCCTCGGTCAAGCCGACGAGGGAGAAGAAGCGGCAGCCGCCGAGAAGGAGGCCCCCGCGCCCTTCGTCGAAGACGGCCGCGCCGACCTGGTCCTCGACTTCGTCATCGACGTGCTCGCCGCGATGGGCCTCGACTGTACGGTCGACCTCCTCGAGAACGACGACGAAGATCCGCCCGAAGAGATCCGCCTCGAGATCGAGGGCAAGGACGCGGGCCGAGTCATCGGCAAGAAGGGCCAGACGCTCTCCGCGCTCCAGTTCGTCGCGAACCGCGTCGTGAACCGCCCGGGGCGCACGCGGCGCCACGTCATCATCGACGCCGAGGGCTACCGCGCCCGCCGCGAAGACGCGCTCACCGAGATGGCGCAGCGCCTAGGCAAGCAGGCCGTCGACGAGGGCAAGATCATCACGTTCGAGCCGATGACCCCGCAGGATCGTCGGGTCGTGCACCTCGCGCTCGCCAAGTTCCCCGGCGTCGTCACGAAGAGCGACGGCGAGGGCGAAGCTCGCCGCGTGCAGATCATTCCCGTGCGTAGATAAGGTCGCAGCCGCTCGCGCGGCTTGACGCGTTGACACCCGAGTCGCGGCATGCATAATGCCGCGCTCTCTCGAACCCTGAGGTCGTTCCGCCATGCTCTCGTCGCCCGTTATCGCCAAGATCGAAGAGTCCCAGCTTCGCTCCGATTTGCCGGAGTTTCGCGTCGGCGACACGGTCCGCGTCCACTACAAGATCGTCGAGGGCGAGAAAGAGCGCGTTCAGGTCTTTCAGGGTGTCGTGCTCAAGCGGCACCGCGCCGGCGTCCGCAGCACGTTCACCGTCCGCAAGGTCAGCTTCGGTGTCGGCGTCGAGCGCATCTTCCTGCAGCACAGCCCGCGCATCGACCGCATCGAGGTCGTCTCGCGCGGCGTCGTCCGCCGCGCCCGCCTGTTCTATCTCCGTGACCTCTCCGGCAAGGCCGCCCGCGTCCGCGACGAGAAGGACGGCTGACGTCCCCGTCTGTCGGGTGGGTGCAAAAGTAACAGAGCACTTGATCTCGATCGCAGAGAGGGCGGTATTCTGAGCCCGGCGGTCGTCCGCGATGCTCTCGCGCGCCCGCTACACGACAAGGACTGTCCATGATCTGCCCTCGTTGCGGCGCGCCCAACGCTCCTTCCGACAAATTCTGCGCGGTGTGTGCTTCTCCCCTCCAGCCGGGGATGGGTCAGCCTCCGATGGGTCAGCCCCCGGGAGGCTTCGGTCCGCCCGGGTTCGGCGGTGGTCCGCCCGGGTTCCCGCCGCCGGGGGGTGGGTTCCCTCCCCCGCCTCCTCCGGGCTTCGATCAGGGCGGGGGCTTTGGGCCGCCTCCAGGCATGGGCGGTCCGCCGGGCATGGGCGGTCCGCCGGGCATGGGCCCGCCCGGCATGGGCGGTCCGCCGGGCATGGGCGGTCCGCCGGGCATGGGTGGCCCGCCGGGCATGGGCCCGCCAGGGGGCCCGCCCGGGTTCCAGGGCTTCGATGGCGGCGGCCAGTACCCCGCGCCGCCGCCCCCGCCGTTCCCGCCGCCGGGCGGTGATCCCCACCACGACCAGTTC
>CALKVR010001293.1 GCA_938004815.1 uncultured Polyangiaceae bacterium
GATGGAGAGATCTACACGTACGACGTCGCGAGCGACACGCTCGAGCTCGCGACCACGCTCGGCGACGCGACGATGAACCTCGCGACGGCGGTCTCGCAGTCCGGTCGGATAACCGCGTTCTACGGTGTGCCCGTGGTAGGCGGCTTTTTCAGCGAGGCCGATGGGTGGACCGAGATCGCGAGCCCATTCGCCGAAGGATGCGACGTGCAGACCGCGGGCGCGTGGGACGTGAGCGCCGACGGATCGGTGGTGGTCGGCTTCGCCTGGAACCTCTGTTCTCCGCAGGCGTTCCGATGGACCGACACGGGCGGCGACGGGACCCTCCTCCCGCTCGACGTGCTCGGGCAGAGCCAAGGGATGTCACCGCCCACCAACCGAGCCACCGTCGTGTCCGATGACGGCGCGATCGCCGCCGGCTTCGCTCAAAACGGCCCCGTCGATCGCTCGCCCGCCGTATGGAGCGCCGACGGCACCGGGTTCTTGCTCGATCCCGACGACATGGACGCGCCGGGAGAGATCCTCTCCATCAGCGCAGATGGCTCGGTCGTCGCGGGGATCTGGGCGCAAAACGCGTTCAAGTGGACCGAGGCCGACGGGCGCGTCGAGCTGGGCCAGCTCCCCACGTCGCTGCCGGGCGAGCCCTGCTTCCCCAACGCCATGTCGGCCGACGCCTCCCTCATCTTCGGCGGCTGCGGCGATGCGTTCTTCGGGGTGCCGGTCGCGTTCGTGTGGAGCGAGGCCGAGGGCATGCGCTCGCTCGAAGAGATCGCGGCAGCGAACGGCCTCACCCCCCCGGACGGGTTCCGATTCTCGAGCGTGCTCGCTGCATCAGCTGACGGCACCGTCATTGTAGGCGTCGCAAACGACGATCTCTTCAACCAGCGGTCGTTCGTGCTCCGACTGCCGGCATCGGCGCTGCGCTGACAGCGCATCTCGGGGGTGCCCTCGGCTGGCCGCAAGTCCTGGTCGTCATCGATGCTCGGACAATTCGCGTACCGAGCGAAATCGCATAGCCTCTCGGGCCGTGAAGCGAGGCCGCGAGCCGACGACCGAGGGCAAGGCCCGTGGCGCGGGTGCGCAAGGGGTATTCATCGGGCGCGAGGCCGACCTCGCAGGGTTGGTCGCCGCGTTCGAGGCGGGAGCGCGCGTCGTCACCCTCGTCGGCCCGGGTGGAATCGGCAAGACCCGGTGCGCGCGCGAGCTCGCGGCCCGGCTCGCACCCGCGCGCTTCGTTTTCTGCGACCTCTCGTCGGCGCGCTCGGCCGACGACGTCGCGACGGCGGTGTGCGAAGCGCTCGGCGTCGCGCCAGGCTCGCGCCCGAACGATGATTCGCCGAGCCGCGTCGCCGCAGCGATCACCGCCGCTGGGTCGCCGGCCCTCTTGCTCGACAACTTCGAGCACTTGACCAGCGCGGCCCCCGCGACCATCGGCGCTTGGCTCCCGTCCGCGCCTCACGCGCGCTTCCTCGTCACCTCTCGCGAGCGCCTGCACCTCGCCGCCGAGACGGTGTGGGAGCTGTCGGCGCTCGCCCTGCCGGGCCCGGCCGACGACCCCCGAGAGTCCGATGCGGTTCGCTTGCTGCTCGAGCGGAGCGATCGCGCGCGGGCCGACAGAGCGACACCCCCGGACGAGCTCGCCGTCGCGACCGACATCGCGCGCCGCCTCGACGGCATTCCGCTCGCGCTCGAGCTGGCGGCGCCGCGGATCGGCGCGCTCGGCGCGCGCACCGTGAGGGACCTCTTGGCCCAGCGAGGCGACGTCCTCGGCCGCGGGCCAGCCGACGGCGTCGCGCGCCACCACACGATGCGCGCCGCCATCGACTGGTCATGGACCCTGCTCGACGCGAGCGAGCGTGCGCTGCTCGCTCGCGCATCGTGCTTTCGGGGCGGATTCGATCTCGAGGCGCTGAGCGCTTGCTCGCTTCCGGAGGGGTCCCCGCACGCGGCTCTGCTCCTCAGCACCTCGGACGTCCTGCAGCGTCTGGTCGAGAAGTCGATGGTGCGCCGCATCGCAGACGGCACGCCCGACGCGCGGTTCGATCTCTACGAGGTCATCCGCGACTACGCCGACGAGCGTCTCCGCGACGACGGCGTCGCTGCGGACGTCGAGGCGAGGCACGCCGCGTACTACGTGGCGCGAGCCGAGGCACGCTCCGCGATGTGCTACCGGGATGGTGGGCAAGCGGCCCTGATGGCCTTGCGCGCGGACCAAGAGAACCTGCACGCGGTCGTCGAACGCGCCATCCAACGACGGGGGGCGTCGTTGTCCGACGCGGTTCGCGCGCTGGTCGCGCTGCACCCCGTGGTTGCCCACCTCGGCGCGCTCGACGCCCAACTGGCACGTTGGGATGCCGTGCTGGCTACCGAAGACGCCGCGCTCCAACCGAGCATGCGCGCTCGCGGCTTGCTCGCGCGCGGACGCCTGCTCGGGCGATCCGGCCGCGCCGTCGCTGCACGCCGCGACCTCGAGATCGCGGCCACGATGGCAGAAGCGGCCGGCGAAGCTTCGGTAGCCGGGCAGGCGCTCACCGAGCTGGGGCTCGCTCTCCACGCCAGCGGAGACAAGCCCCTCGCCTACGCCGCGCTCGACCGCGCGCTCGATCTCCTCGGTCGATGCGGTGACCTTCTCCTCGAGGGTCTCGCCCATCGGGCCCGGGGCTCGCTCCAGACCGAGGACGGTCGATCGCACGACGCGATCGCGAGCTTCGAGCGAGCGCTCACCTGCATCAGAGCCACCGAGATGACGGGGTTCATCGCTCCGACCCTCGTCAACCTCGGCATCGCGCGCCTCGCCGCCGGCGAGCTCGGGCGCGCGAGACACGATCTCGAGCAGAGCCTGGCGCTGCGCGCGCGAGGCTCGGCGTTGCCGGGCGCCGAGTGGGTCGCTCGAGGGGCGCTCGGTCGGCTCGATCTCATCGAAGGGCGGCTTTCCAGTGCAGAAGATCACTTCGCCGCGGCGATCGCGCAGGCACGCGCGGTCGGGTACAAGCGCTTCGAAGGCCTCTACCTGGGCTTCGCGGCTCTCGCGCGCGCCGAACGGGGCGAGGTCGAGGCCGCGCGGGAGCAGCTCCGCGCGAGCATCGCGCGCTTGGATGAAGCGAGCGAGCGCACATACGCCGCCCTCTTTTCGAGCTTCGAGGCCATCCTCGCGCTGGCGCAGGGCGGCTCGAAGAGCGACGCGGCCCGTCTGGAGGCGGCGTGCGACGCGCTCGCGGCTGCGTCGCTCACCGAGGTGGCTCGAACCCAACGCGCCCACGGGCGGGCGCGCGAGCTCATGGGCGGGGCGACCGCGGTCGGGCCCGACGCGTCGGTGATGGCGGCTCGCGCGAGAGCGATGCTCGTCGAGGTCACGGCACGTAGCGGCGCCCGCGAGCCGGGCGACGCCGATCTCGCGATCAGCCGGCGCTTTGCCGGCCTCGCCCTGAGCGAGATCGGAGTCGCCCCCGCCGTCGTCGACGGCGGCGCGTTGATCGTCCATGCGACCGGCCGGTGGTTCCGACTGCCGTCGGGTCAGACCGTCGACTGTGCTCCTCACCGAACGCTGCGACGCGTGCTCTCGTGCCTGGCCGAGGCGGCGGTCGCGCGCCCCGGGGCGGTGGTGCCCACGTCGCGACTGCTCGGCTCGGTCTGGCCCGATGAGCGGGCGACGCCGGCGTCGCGAAACCGCTTGAAGACCTTGGTTTCGAAGCTCCGCAAGCTGGGGCTGCGCGACCACCTCCGGAGCGATCCGGACGGGTACTTCTTCGATGGTGGCGTGGCCGTACGGCTGGCACCCGATACGCCCGGCTTGGACGACGCCCCGCCGGGTGGCTGATCGCCGGGCGCGAGTTACCGAGAAATTACCGACGAATGCCGCCAAATCGCGGGCGGCCGACGTAGGTTGCGCTGCGGGTTGCGGGAGGCGGGTCGAGACCGGCGTGGGTCGCCGGCGGTCCGCTCGCACGCGCACGAGCCCTCGCAGGGTGAAAAAGGAGATCGCGATGATGTTTTCGAAGACGAATGCGATGAAGGTGGTCACGCTCGGCGCGCTCACGGGGGCGTGGCTCCTCTCGACCGGCTGCAAGCCGTCGCGCGCCGAAGCCGACGATACGGCCGCCACCGCTTCGGCCGCGGAGCCCACGCAGACCGCCGACGCCGCGAGCTCGGCGGCCGAGCCCGCCGCGACCGCGCAAGCGTCGGCGGCGCCCGACGAAGAGGTCGATGCCGCGGAGGACGAGGCGCCCCTGCCCGTGCCGGTCGAGCCGCCCCGCTTCATCGTCAACCGGGCCGCTGGCGTGCGCTTCGCGGCGCCGCCCGCCTACAAGGAGACGCGCAGCGGCAACTGGGTCGTCTACGTGCCAGATGACAAGTCAGTCATGGTTGCCATGACGACGTTCACCAAGCCCAACGAGGCGACGGCCAAGCTCGGAACGGTCGCCCAAGCGCTCGGCGTCTCGAACGTCGAGTGGGGCCAGCCCAAGGAGAAGAAGCTCGGTCGGGGCAAGCTCCCCGCGCGCGTCGCCATCGGCAAGGTCTCCGGTCGCGACGCGGCGCTCTCGTACGCGACCATCAACCCCGGCGGTACGACGCAGCTGCTCTGGGTCTATCTGCTCAAGCCCGGCGCCTCCAAGGAGCGCCGCGACGAGGTGAAGCGAATCCTCGCCTCGCTCGAGCGCATGTGAGACGCGAGCTGTCGGCTAAGGCGCGAAGTTCTGGTTCGACCAGACCGCGCCGCCGCCGCTCGCGAAGCCGCACGCGACTTTGCCGAACTGCGTGCTCGACATGTTGAGGTAGTGGCCGTGCTGGGCGAACGGCCCGGGGCCCTCGTCCCACATCATCTGCAGGCACCCGTCGATGATGTCGCCCTCGGAGCCCCAATCCGGGCAGGTGTTCTGCGCGTTCTCCCCGCACGCGGGGAAGTTCCCGTGGGCGACGCCCGAGGCCTGGTCGTCGGCCGACTGATCGTCGCTGCACGACTCGGCCTCTGTCCACCGCGCGAGCGGCGGCAGGCATTGGCACTCCCAGCGAAACTGGTTGATCCGGTCGACGCAGTCCTGATGCGGATCGCCGCTGCTCGGCAGCACCGCGGGGGCGCAGCCTTGGATGGGCTCGCTGAGCGGACCGCTGTCGCACATGTTCGAGCCCGACGAGGTCGAGCCCGAGCCGCTCGAGGCCTTGGTGGACGTCGACCCGGCCTTGCTCGTGCTCGTGCTCGTCGTCCCGTCGCCGCCGCTGCCACCGCTACCGTCATCAGCCTGCTCGTCGTCCGAGCAACCGATGACCAAGGAGACCGCGAGAGGGAGCACGAAGAAAAGACCGGGCCGCATAGCGGTAGCGTACGAGACCTCGGCCGATGAGATCGAGGCAAGACGCCTCACCCGTGGACGAGGGCGCGAGGCACCTGCCGCTACGACACCACGATTCAACGGCGGAGCGCGCGCCGGCCACCTGGCGGATAACGCCACTCACGTCCCGTCGAGCGCGCGTCGTCGAGTGACTGGAGCGAAGTCGGGCTGCCAGGATCCTGGCAAGCGCACCACCGTTGGATCGAGCCCGGGTGCTCTGGTAGTTTCCAAAAGGGGTGTCGCATCTGACTTCTTCATCCCGTCGGGGGGCATGACGTATCTCGCCAAGATCCCGTTGGTCCGCAGCGGCAAGACGGTGCTGGTCGTCGAGGACAACCCGCACCTGCGGTTCGGCATGGTCGCGGCGTTGCGCGCGGCGGGTCACGACGTCGCCGAGGGCGATACGTGCGCGGCGCTGCGCGAGCGGTTCCTCCAGAGCCGCCCGGACGCGGTCGTCACCGATCTGCGCTTGCCCGACGGTGACGCGATGGACCTCTTGCCGAGCTTACGCAGGCTCGATCCGACGATACCGCTCATCGTGGTGACCGGCTTCGGGACGATCGACATCGCCGTCACGGCGGTGAAGAGCGGCGCAGAGGACTTTCTCACCAAGCCGGTCGACATGGCGAAGCTCGTCTCGCTCGTCGACCAGGTGATCGCGCGGCGCACCACGTCACGCTCGTCGAAGCTCCTCCTCGGTGCGCGTCCGACCCCCTCCGCCTCGCCACTCATGCGCAGCCTGGAGGATCAGGTCGAGCGGCTCCGCGACGCCGACTGCTCCGTCCTCATCCTGGGCGAGACGGGCACCGGCAAGAGCGTGCTGGCGCGACGCATCCACGAGATCGGCTCGCGGGGCTCGGGCCCGTTCATCGACGTGAACTGCGCGGGCCTCACCCCCGAGCTCGTCGAGAACGAGCTGTTCGGCCACGGCCGCGGCGCCTACACGGGCGCGCACGCCGAGAAGGTCGGCCTGTTCGACGCCGCGAACCGCGGCACCCTCTTCCTCGACGAGATCGGCGACGTCGATCCGATGGTTCAGCCGAAGATCCTCAAGGTCCTCGAAGAGAAGCGGTTTCGGCGGATGGGTGAGGTCAAGGAGCGCGAGGTCGATGTTCGCCTCGTCGCCGCGACCCACAAGCCGCTCCTCGCCGCTGTCGAAGAGAAGCAGTTCCGCGCCGACCTGTACTACCGCATCAGCACCGTCACGCTCGCCGTCCCCGCGCTGATCAACAGCCGTCATCAGGCGCAGCTGACCGCTTGCCGCAACAATCTGCGCACCGTCGGCCGAGCCATCGGCGACTATGCCGATATCCACCGCGGTCGGATGCCGGTCGGCGAACCGGGCTCCCCGTTCGAGACGGTCGGCGCGTACGCGCCGATCCTGGCCGCCGAGTCGCTGATTCGAGACGACGATCTGATCTGCCCTTCGTCGTCGTTCAAGAACGAAGTCGGAACGTTTCGCATTCCGACCGCCGAGCAGCTGATCCGGATGAAGCCCGATGCGCTCGCGTACATGCAGCGAGTGATGGGCGGGAGCTACGGGTTCACGCTCGGCTACGCGATCGATGGTGCGGTGCAGGAGCTGAAGCGCGAGGGGAATCCGTTTCGAGTCGTGATGGCCGATCGCCCGGAAGGAGGCGATCTGGCGGTGGCGCACGGCAACGGCATGAACGTGCTGTTCGACGACGGGCACTGCGCCTTTCTGCATCTCGATTCGCCGAGTCTGCTCGATCCGCAGCTCTTCGTGAATCGGATCGGCGCCGTCGCGCCGGGGCTCGATCAGGACGATTCGGTCATCGCGCCCAGTCACGTTCGCCGCGTCTGGCCGGTCCGTCTGCAGGACTGAGCCGCGCGCTCGAACGGCGCGAGACCGACCGACGCAACGGCGCATGAAAAAGACCCGCGGCTCCGAACCGGGAGCGGCGGGGCGGACCTGGGTTCAGAAGCGCCGCGGGCCTCGTCCCGCTCCGCCGCCGACGCGCGGCTCCTGCGGCTTGGCTTCGTTCACGCGGACCGGCCGGCCGGCGATCGTCACGTCGTTCAGGTTCTGGATCGCCGCATCCGCCTCGCCGTCGTTCGGCATCTCGACGAACGCGAAGCCGCGCGAGCGACCCGTCTCGCGATCGATGATCACGCTTACTCGACTGACGGTTCCGAACTCCGAGAACGCGTCCCGCAGCTCGTCCTCGGTCGCCTGATACGACAGGTTGCCGACGTAGATATTCTTCACGAAAGACTCTCCCACTCCGATTCGGACTCGCGAGTCGCACTCGACTCGCCCACGACTGACAGCTCGCTCCCCGAAAGGCCGGTTTCGCGGCTCCTGCTGGTGCCGTGGCCCGATCCCGTTCCGGTGGAACCGGCGAGAATTATCGACATGGCGCCGAGGCGTGTCAAATCTAGGGGAGTCGATCCGCCACAAAATTGCCGACAAAGGAGCCGAGATCGCCTCCGTCAGGGCGGATCCCCCAGGAGGTGTCGACTGTGGGCATCGCGCGACTGTCGTAGTGCGACCGACCACGGTCGCACCGCGGTTGCGAACTGTGGGCCCGGCCACTCCGTGGCCGAGGCAAGGCTTCGCTTTTCTTCCGAAGGAGCTTCGCAGCGTGATCGGTGTCGGCACGAACCCGACCTCGGGCTCGGAGAGCCCGGGGCCACTTGATCCGACCGACCCCGGTCGCGCCGCGGTTGCGAACTGTGGGCCCGGCCACTCCGTGGCCGAGGCAAGGTTTCGGTAGACGGCCGAGAACGCTTCGATGCTTGATCGGTGTTCGAGCGAACCCAACCACGGGCTCGGAGAGCCCGGGGCCACCTGATCCGACCGCCCCCGGTCGCGGCGCGGTACCGAACCCGGGGGCACGGGGGCCCCTGCGCTTTGCGCTTCGGGCTGGTGGGGGTGCGGGCACCGAGGTGG
>CALKVR010001294.1 GCA_938004815.1 uncultured Polyangiaceae bacterium
ACGTAGAGCGCCCCGTCGAGGTGATCGACCTCGTGCTGGAGGATGCGCGCCGGCCAGCCCCTGACGCGCCACGACACCGGGGCGCCGTGCTCGTCGGTGCCGCGCACTTCGACCTCGATCGCGCGCGGCACCAGGGCCGACCAGCCGGGAACGCTCAAGCACCCCTCGAAGAAGACACGCTCGCTCGCGTCGACGACCGTGATCTCGGGGTTGACGATCGCCCGCACCGCGAACGGTACGCGCTCGCGCTCGGCACGCTGCTCGGGCGTGAGCCGCGCCATCAGCCGCTCGGCGTCCTCGAGCACGATCACGCGCTTCGACACGCCGAGCTGCGGGGCCGCGAGCCCCACCCCTGGCGCGCGCCGCATCGCCTCGATCATCGTCTTGACCAGCGCGAGGAGCGGCTTCTGCCCGAGCTCGTCGTGCGCGACCAGGGCGGCGCGATCGCGCAGCACCGGGTGACCCGCGCGGACGATGTCGTGTTTTGCCACCGCCATCGGATAGCAGAAGAGCGCCGCCCGATCACCCTCGAGCCTGCTAACCTCGCCCGCCCATGCCCCACCACGTCGTCTTGATCCCGGGAGACGGAATCGGCCCGAGCATCGCCGAGAGCGTGAAGAAGATCTTCGCCGCCGCCGAGGTCGACATCGAGTGGCACGAGCACGTGGCCGGCGTCGCCGCGCTCGCGAAGGGCAAAGACGTCATGCCCGAGGCCACCCTCGAAGCGATCGAGCACTACAAGCACGCGCTGAAGGGCCCCTGCTCGACGCCGGTCGGCGAGGGGTTCCGCTCGGTGAACGTCACCCTGCGCAAGAAGCTGAATCTCTACGCCGCCGTGCGGCCGGTACGCAGCATCCCGGGCGTCACGACCCGGTACGAGAACGTCGACATCATCATCATCCGGGAGAACACCGAGGGCCTTTACTCGGGCGTAGAGAACGAGGTCATCCCCGGCGTCGTCATGAGCATGAAGGTCGCGACCGAAGAGGCGTGCCAGCGCATCGGCCACTGGGCGTTCCGCTTTGCCACCCTGCGCCGGCGCCGAAAGATCACGGCCATGCACAAGGCCAACATCATGAAGCTCACCGACGGGCTCTTCATCCGCTGCGCCCGCACCGTGCACAAGTCCGAGTATCCGAACATCGAGTACGAAGAGATGATCATCGACGCGGGCTGCATGAAGATCGTGCAAGACCCGACCAGGTTCGACATCTTGCTGCTCGAGAACCTCTACGGCGACGTGATGAGCGATCTGTGCGCGGGCCTGGTGGGCGGGCTCGGCGTCGTACCGGGCGCCAACATCGGCGCCGAGGCCGCCGTCTTCGAAGCCGTGCATGGCTCGGCTCCCGACATCGTGGGCAAGGGCATCGCCAACCCGCTCGCGCTCCTCATGAGCGGCGTCATGATGCTCGAGCACATCGGGGTCGCCAAAGACGACGCGCGGCTCCTGCAGCAAGCAACCAAGATCCGCGCCGCGTACGAGCGCTCGATCGCAGACGGCAAGAAAACGCGCGATCTCGGCGGCGATCTCGGCACCGACGCGTTCACGGATGCGGTGATCGAGCGGCTTTGACGCTACCATCCGGGCGTGCCCCGCATCGACGATCCCATGCTCATGCACCTGCGCGAGATCGCGGCCACGCGCGCAGAGAGCCCGATCGCGCAAAGCCGCACGGACGGCCCGCCCACCGAGGCGGGTCTCCCCGCGCTGACCCGCATCGCCGGCCGGTTCACGATCGAGCGGCGCCTGGGTCAGGGCGGGATGGGCTCGGTCTACCTCGCCTACGATCACGAGCTCGGCGACCGGGTCGCGCTCAAGATCGTGCACGCCGGCGACGCGTCGCTCGACGCGCGCTTCGAGCGCGAAGCGCGAACCCTCGAGAGCCTGACCCACCCCGGGATCGTCAAGCACGTCACCCACGGCGTGACCGACGAAGGCACGTGGTTCTTGGCGACCGAGGTGCTCGCCGGCCGCACGCTCCGCGAGATCTTGCGCGCCGGCCCGATCGACGCTGCGTCGGCGGCGTGGCTCGGGGCGCGCGTCGGAACGGTCCTCGCTTATCTCCACGCGAGCGGCCTGGTTCACCGCGATTTGACGCCGAGCAACATCTTCTGTTGCGAGGACGGTACTGTCAGGCTCATCGACTTTGGCCTGACGTTCGTCACCGGGGGGGCGCACACCCTCACCGGCCAGGGCGGCGTGGTCGGGACGATGGGCTTCATGGCGCCCGAGCAGGCCCGGGGCGAGCCGATCGACGGGCGCGCCGACCTGTTCTCCCTCGGGTGCGTGCTGGTCTCGTGCCTCACCGGGCGGCCGCCGTTCGGCTCCGCCGTCGCCGAGCTCTTGATCAACCTCGATCGCGACACCGACCCGACGCGCGAGTGCCCCCCCGAGCTGCCCGAAGGCATGCGCGACGTGCTCCGGTCGCTCATGGCTCGCGATCGCGCGAGGCGCCCGGCGAGCGGCCTCGATGCGGCGCGCCGCCTCGCGGTGTTCCAGGGGGCCGCGCCGCTCGGCGGGCCGCCTCGCGTGACGCTGGCCGGGCGAGCGTTTCACCCTCCGGCCGTGGCCTTCCGGTGGACGGCGGCCTCGGGCCCGATGTTGACGGTCGTGGCCAAGCTGACGTTCGAGCTTCGCCCCGCGACCTGCACGCTCGCCGCTTTCCAAGACGAGATCGCGCTCGGCGACCGGCACGTCGCCGGTGATCGGTCGCGCCCCGTGCTCGTCACGAGCGACGACGCCCCTTTCAAGCCGGCGAGCGACGTGCTCGTCGTCGGCCACGCGTACGCCCCCGAAGGCAAGCCGGTCCAGGCGGTCTCGGTTCGGGTGCGGGTCGGTGCGGTCGACAAGACGCTCGAGGTCACGGGGCCGCGCACCGTGTCCCGCGACGGGCGCCTGGGTGCCGCGCGGCCGGCGACGCGCTTCGCCCTCACATGGGAGCGCGCGGCCCGGGGGCCTGGCGGCGAGAACCCGGCCGGCGTCGAGGTGGCGCCCGGCGAGAGCCGCTTCGCGCCCAGCATCGGGCCCGAGGGCGGTTCTCGGAGCGACGCGGGGGTGGTGACGGCCGCGGGTTTCGGCCCCATCGCGCCGCGGTGGCCCGAGAGGCTCGGTGCGCTCGGCTCGGCCGACTCGCCGTGGCTCGACGCGGTGCCCGCGGATCAGCCATTCGGCGCTCCCTCGTCGCCGTTCTTCTTCAACGCCGCGCCGGGCGATCAGCGCGCGCAGGCGTCGTTCGCCGACGACGAGCGCATCGATATCGAGAACCTCGATCCGCGGTATCCCGTCCTTTCGACGCGGCTCCCCGGCATCCGCCCGCATGTCGTCCTCAAGGTCGCGAACGAGACGCGCGACGTGCAGCTGCGTGCCGATACGCTCGCGATCGACACCGACCGCGGGACGTGCACGGTGACTTGGCGCGGGCAGGTCCAGCCGCCTGACGGCGGCTTCCAGCTCGAGAGCGAGCTCCAGACGCCCGACGGCAGGCTAGCTGCCCCCGCGCCGCCAGCGCTCACCCCCGACGCGCTCATGGCCTACACCATCTCTGCGGCTGCCCCCGCGGCGGCACCAGCGCTGCCGTTCACCCCCACTCCGCCGAGCGCACCGTCGCCTAGCGCGCCGTCACCGAGCGCGCCGCGGCCGAGCGCACCGGGGCCGAGCGCTCGCGCGGTGGCGAAGACGCAGGCCGTCGTCGCGCCGCGCAACGTCGAGATCCGCGGCGAGAACACGCGGCGCGGGAGCTTCTCGGCCGTCGAGCGCCTGTGGACGGCGCCCGGGGCGGCGGTCGAGCCAGAGCGCCTCCTCACCACCGAGTCTTGGTCGGACACAGAGCTCGACTCGCTCGTCCAGGGCGCGCTCGCCCGCGCGGCGCCAGCTCCGCTCGTCACCCTCGCCGGCCAGCTCACGTTCCCGTGGTCCGACGCCGAACGGCTGGTCGTCCTGCACGCGTTCGCGCAGGGCTCGGCCCCATCTCCGCGCGACGAGCCGTCGCTCGCCGCCCTGCTCGCGCGCACCGCCAAGACACTGAGCGCCGATTGGGTGCCCGGGCACGTCGCGCGCGAGCTGGCCGACGCGATCGAGCGTCTGATCGCGCCAGCGGGCGTCGAGCGCACCGCGATCGAGCGCGCGCTCGTCGAGCGGCGCGCCTACCAACGGCGCAACCTCCTGGGCGGCGACCACGTCCGTGGGCTCCTCGCCATCACCGGGCTCACCGCACCCCTGCCCTGCTACGTCCCCATCGAGGCTGCCGCGAGCATGCCGCTGTCCCCGAGCTTCGCCGCTCGCGTCTTCGGTGAGCTCCGCCGGCAACAAGACGACCTCGAAGCGCACCCTCTCTGTCTGCGGGCCCTGGCGGTCGGTCGCACCTGAGTCACGGCCGGACCGCCCCGAAAGTCGATGGGGCGGCGGATGAACCGTATAATCCCGGCGTGATCGAGACCGCAGCCGACCCGCGCCTGAAGCTGGGGCGGCACCTCCGCGACAAGTGGCGGCTCGACAAGCTCCTCGGGCGCGGAGGGATGGCGACCGTGTTCGCGGTGACCCACCGCAACGGGACGCGCGCGGCGGTCAAGGTGTTGCACCCGGAGCTCTGCCGCGACGCGCAGATCAAGGCGCGCCTCCTCCGCGAGGGCTACGTCGCGAACAAGGTCGAGCACCCCGGGATCGTCCGCGTGCTCGACGACGACGTCACCGAGGACGGCATCGTCTACCTGGTGATGGAGCTGCTCGAGGGTGAGACGATCAAGGAGCGCTGGGTCAAGGCCGGGCGTGAGCTGCCGGCGCTCGAGGTCGTGGACCTCGCGATCGCCATCCTCGAGATCCTGGCCGCCGCGCATGACAAGGGCGTCATTCACCGTGACATCAAGCCCGACAACATCTTCGTCGTCCAAGGCGGCGGTATCAAGCTGCTCGACTTCGGGATCGCGCGCCTGCGCGAGGGCACGGCCGACACCACCCACACCGGCGCGATGCTTGGAACCCCCGCGTTCATGGCGCCGGAGCAGGCGCTCGCGCATTGGGACAGGGTCGACGGCCGCAGCGACCTGTTCGCCCTCGGCGCCACCATGTGGACGCTCGTGACCGGGCAGCTCGTCCACAGCGCGACGACGATCCCCGAGCTGCTCGTGGCGGCGGCGACGAAGCAGGCCAAGCCGTTCGCCAGCGTCGCCGGCGATCTCCCGGACGAGGTGACCGCGGCGGTCGACAAGGCGCTCGCGTTCGATCAGGGCGAGCGGTGGTCGTCGGCATCCGAGATGCTCGAGGCGCTGAGAAAGGCGCGCGTCGCCCTGCTCGCGCGGGGTACGGTGAAGCTCGATCCGGGCGCGAACCCGTTCCACCACGCGCCGGGCCCGGCGACGGCGGTGATCCCATCGAGCGAGCTGCCGACCCCGCGCCGTCCCGCGACGACGGTGCCTACGGCGGCGCGGCCCGAGGCCCCGGCGGCACCCCGACCGCAGAGCGGCGGCACCCAGGCGCTCCCGGTCGTGCCTGCCCCCACCGTCGCCGTCGGCCCTGCGGAGCCGCTGGTCAGGACGCGGCCGATCCCAGCGACCTTGAGCTCGGGCGCGATCCACGTGAGCCCGCCCCAGCGCCACGACTCGACGCCGGTGCGCCTTCAAGAGGCGTGGCCGCCGCGGCTACAGGCCCCAGGGCCGACGATCTTGCCCGCGAGCGCGACGACGACCGTCGGTCGAACCTCGGCGGGGATGAAGTGGGCGATCGGCCTCGCCGCCCTGGCCGTCGCCATCGCCCTCGTCGTCTACATCACCCGCACGCCGCCGCCGCGCCCGGCCGAGCGCGAGGACGACCCGAGCGTCGCCGCCGCGCCGAAACCAGCGCCGTCGCCCCCGTCGACGATCGACGTCGTCCCCGTCCCCGATGACTCCGCCGCACCGGCCACCTCGACATCGGCGTCGTCGCGCGCCGCGCCGAGCGCGAGCAGCCCCCCGAGCGCGACGCCCGGCCCCGCCCCGCCGCCGCCCCGAACACCGGTGCGACCGCCGACGACAGCGAAGCCGTGCGCGATCAACCAGTGGCCGTGCAACTGAGCCGAGCCGAGCGGCCCGCGTCAGAAGCTCGACTCGATGGCGAGCCCGGCGTGAAATGTCCGGAGCCGCACGACCGCGCCGCCCGACGAGTCGCCGTCGCCGACGATCATCATCGGGATACCGGCGCCTAGCCCGGCGATGCCTACCCCCCACGAGATCGCGTTGACGATGTTCATCGTCTTGCCGAGCTCGGCCGCGTCCAGCGACTCTTGGTTGCAGCCCGTGCGGCGGGCCCGATCGGCGCAGCCGTCGTCGGCCTTTGCCTGCAGGTGGAGCGACAGCCCGCCGGTGACGGCGATGCCGATCACGCCCACCCCACCGACGGTGGTGGACGCTACGCCGGCCCAGAAAAGCGCGCCGCGGCCCTCGGGTGGGGGCGGCGTCGCCACGTCGTCGGGGGCGCGGACAGGCGCCGCCGCCGCGGGCGCGAGCGGACCGACCTCGGTCGTCTGACCGGCAGGGGCGCGAAAACGCCGGCAGAGCTTCTGCCGGCCGTCGGCCTCGGCGCACGCTTCGTGCTCGGATGCCGCGACAACAATGACGACTTTGTCATGTTGTTCGGGTTTTCCGTCGAGCGTCAGTCGCGTGCCGGGGGGTGCCTCGGGGGCCAACCGCAGGACCGCGCGGCCCACCTTGGCCTCGACCGCCCGCTGCTTGGCCGTCACCTCGGCCAAGGACTGGGGATAGTCCTGCACCATCTTGCCGACCTTCTCGTAGCGCTCGAGCGCGAGCGCGTAGTCGCCCTGTCGCTCCGCACACTCGGCGAGCCGGAGCAGGGCGCCGGGCTGGCGCCCCTTGTCGTAGGCGCGCTGATAGAGCGGGCACGCCGCCGCCCAGTCGCCCTTCTCTTTCTTCGCTTCGGCCTGCTCGAGCAGCGCCGCCGCCTCGGCGGCCGCGTCGGCGTGCGCGTTCGACGCGAAGGACACCACCGCAGAGAACGCGATGGCCGCGATGGTTCCGAGCCTCGGCATGGACGTGGCCAGGATAGCTCAGCCTCCGTCTGGCCCGGGCGCGGGTGTGGTTGGTCGGATCGTCATACCCGGTCTACGCCCGACCGGCTGGCCGCGTTTGCGCGGCCCCGACGGATGGGGCCCGCGCCGATCGGCGGGCTTGGCTCGCAGGCGCGGTCGGGGCACCATGCGCGAAATGTTCCCGGAGACGCGTTACTCGGCCGTCGCGCGGGCGGCCTCGACCGACCCGGAAGAGCGCGCGAAGAGCCTGGCGGCGCTCGCGGCCGTCTACTACCGCCCCGTGTACGCCCACCTCCGCCACAAGTGGCGTTTCGATCCGGAGCGCGCCGAAGACGTCGCGCAATCATTCTTCGCCGCGGTCGTCGAGCGCAGCGTCTTCGCCGCATACGCCCAGGAGCGCGGTCGTTTCCGCACGTTCGTCCGCACGTGCCTCGATCACCTCGTCGAGAGCGAGCTCCGCGCGCAGAACCGGATCAAGCGAGGCGGCGGCAAGCGGTTCGTCCCGATCGACGCAGACGATCTGGAGGGTGATCTCGCGATCAGCTCGCCCGCCGACTCGCCGGAGCAGGCGTTCGATCGCGAGTTCGTTCGCAGCCTGTTCGGGGCCGCCGTCGCCGACCTCAAGGTGCGCCTCGAGGGCGCGGGCAAGGCCCACTACTATGCCCTCTTCGAGCGGTACGATCTCTCCGGGTCGCCCGAGACTCGACCCACCTACGCTGCGCTCGCCAAAGAGACCGGCCTGGCGGTGACGGACGTCACCAACTACCTGTTCTTTGCGCGCAAAGAGTTCCGCCGCGCCGTGGTCGCTCGCCTCCGTGAGATCAACAACGACGAGGACGAGCTGCGTGAAGAGGCGGCAGAAATGGGCATCGACATCGACGCCGTGAAGTGACTCGGGTGCCGATCCCTCTTTGCAATGGGACGATCCTGTCTCGGCTCGAGGCCTCGGTCGCCATCTGCACGG
>CALKVR010001295.1 GCA_938004815.1 uncultured Polyangiaceae bacterium
CAACTTCGTCAAGGCCGCGCCCGGCGAGCCGGTGCTCATCTCGCTCGACGACGCGCAGACGCTCTTTCACGAGTTCGGCCACGCGCTCCACGCGTTGCTCTCCGAGGTCAACTACCCCGGGCTCGTCGTCACGCCGCGCGACTTCGTCGAGTACCCGTCGCAGGTCCATGAGATGTGGGTGCTGACGCGGCCGATCCTCGATCGCTTCGCCAAGCACTCGAAGACCAAGAAGCCGATGCCGCAGGCTCTGGTCGACAAGATCATGAAGTCGCGCACGTTCAACCAGGGCTACGCGACGGTCGAGTACCTCTCGGCCGCGATCCTCGACATGGAGCTCCACACCCGCACCGACGGCAAGGTCGACGCGGCCGCGTTCGAAAAAGAAAAGCTCGCCGAGATCGGAGCCCCGAAAGAGGTCTGGCTCCGGCACCGCCTCCCCCAGTTCAACCACCTCTTCACGAGCGACTCGTACTCGGCCGGCTACTACAGCTACCTGTGGTCCGAGGTGATGGACGCCGACACGCGTGAGGCGTTCACCGCCAGCGGCGACGTGTTCGACAAAGCGACAGCTGAAAAGATGCGCAAGTTCATCCTCGCCCCAGGCAACTCGACCGACCGCGCCGAGGCCTACCGCCAGTTCCGCGGGCGCGACCCGGACGTCGCCGCCCTCCTCCGCAAGCGGGGTTTTCCCGCGCCCGCCGCCCCCAGCGCCCCGCCGGCGAAGTAACCGCCGGCCGGGGTGCATCCGAACGCCTGCCCCCAGCGAAAGCATCGATCATGCAGGCGAGAGACGTCATGACGCGCGATGTGCGGGTCTGCCGGCAGGGTGAATCGCTCTCGGCGGTGGCCCTCGAGATGTGGCACTACGAGATCCCCGCGGTGCCGGTGGTCGACGACCTGGGCCGGCCCATCGCGGTCGTGACGGACCGGTCCGTCTGCATGACCGCCCTGCGCACCGGTCGGCCGCTCGAAGCCTTGCGCGTCGAGCGCGCGATGATGGCGGTCGTGACCGTCGCGGTCGACACCCCGATCGAGCGGCTTCGCCGTGAGCTCCGTGACCTCGATCTGCGTTGGGCGCCGGTCGTCGACGCGAGGGGGGCGCTCGTGGGCGTCGTGACCCTGGGCGACATCGAGCGATCGCTCCGCGCGCGCCCCGTCCTCAAGCGCCGCCTCGTGGCTTAGGGCTTGAACGCGACCGAGCCGCAGAGGTTCTCGGTCCACGCCACGATCGCGTCGATGAGGCCGTCGTCGAGATCGAGGAGGTTCACGTTCACGCCGCAGGAGATGCGGACGTCGTCCTTGTCGTAGACGACCTGGACGAGGAGCTTGTCGCGGTTCTTGGACTGGTCGCCAGCGCGCGACATGATCGGGTCGGGTCCGACGCGCGCGAGGAGGAACTTGCCCTTTTCTTCGCGCTCTTTGATCTCGGCGGCGCCCGGCGGGCCCTCTTCGAGGAGCGCAGTGTCTTTCAGGCTGCCCTCTTGGTCGCGGAGCGAGACCTTGACCACCGGCGCGACCAGGGCGCTCGTCTTCTCGATGCGCCAGACGCCGGGCGTGGCCGGCACCGGCTGATCGGGCAGATCGACGGTGATCTGCCACTCGCGGCCCTTCGCGTCGCCCACCTTGGCAGAGGTGGCGGTCGTGGGCTGGCTGGCGGCGCTGCCGAGCCAGCCGCGCGCGTTCACGTCGCGTTGCTTGCGCGAAGAGCGGCGCGCGGTCTCGAGCGCCTCGTCGTCGAGGATGCACTTGTCGAAGCAGGCCTTGGCGCCAGCGAACGAGCCGCCCTGCGAGCAGGTGTCGATGCACTTGAAGCCGGCTTCGCTGGCGCCCCGGTAGAGGTGCATGTCGGCGGCGCAGCGCGTCTGCGCGGGTACCGTCATGGGCGCGCTCGAGCCGAGCACCTCGACCAAGGTGCGGAGCGAGCCGAGCATGCTCCCGGATACCGCCGAGCCCGATGTCGCCGAGCTCGCCGGCGGCGGGTCGGTCCCCTCGAGCGCGACCAGGCGCTCGCAGGTGGCGCGGATCTCGGCGGTCGCCTTTTCTTGCTCGGGGTTGCCCTTGCTGCCGCACCCGGCGAGCCCGCCGGCGGCGAGGCCGAGGATGAACGTGGAGACGAGTCGAGGTCGCACGATGCGCCCGCACCCTACCACGCTGCCGCCCCCGCTTGGCCAGCACGACGAGCCGGCGGGGGCTTGTCGGCTAAGTCACGCTCCGAAGCGTCATCGGCAGACCGGCGCGCGGGCGCAAGGTGATCGACGGTTCGAGATCGAGCTCGGCGCCGGGCGGGAGCTCGAGGGACGCGCGCGCCATGATGAGCGGCAGGATGACCTGCATCTCGGTGAGCGCAAAGGCGTTGCCGATGCAGGTTCGCGGGCCGGCCCCGAACGGGATGTACGCGAGCTTCGGGCGCGACGGATCGGGCTCCAGGAAGCGGTTCGGATCGAACCCCTCGGGGTTCTGCCAGATCGTCGGCTTGCGGTGCATCGTGTAGGGGCTGACGGCCACGATCGCCCCCCTCGGGATGCGGTAGCCGGCGACCTCGTCCTCTTCGAGGGCGACGCGCTCGAAGACCCAGGCGGGGGGGTACAAGCGGAGCGACTCTTCGACGACGGCGCGGGTGTACGGCATGCGCGGGAGGTCGTCGAGCCGCGGTGCGCGCCCGCCGAGCACCGCCGACGCCTCGGCGCGGAGGCGACGCGCCACGTCCGGGTAGCGCGAGAGCAAGTCGAACGTGAACGAGAGCGCGTTGGCGGTCGTCTCGTGGCCCGCGAGGGTGAGGGTGAGGAGCTCATCCATCAGCTGTCGGTCGCTCATGCGCTCGCCGGTCGCGTCGTCGCGGGCGTTCATGAACATGCTGAGCAGATCGCCCTTGTCCTCACCCGAGGTGCGCCGCTCTTCGACCACGCGGAGGACGACGCGCTCGATCACGCGCTGCGCGCGCCGAAACCGCAGATTGGACGGGGTGGGAACCGACGGTGGCACGCGAACGATCGAGTCGACGTAGTCGTTGGCCCAGCGAATCGCGACGTTGAGCGCCTCACCGAACTGCTTGGCGTCGGCCTCGAGATCGGCGCTGAGGAGCGTCTTGCCGACGATGCGCAGCGTGAGGCGCATCATCTCGGCGTGGACGTCGAGCGTGGAGCCGTCGGGGGTGGCAGACCAGCGGTCGAGCATGTCGTTGGTGCAGACCGCCATCGTCTCGATGAACGAGGCGATCTTTTCGCGGTGGAACGCGGGCTGGGCGAGCCGGCGCTGCCGCCGCCAGAACTCGCCCTCGCTCGTGAGCAGCCCCTGGCCGAGCATGACCTTGAGACCCCGGTAGTTCGGGCTCTTGTTGTACGCTTTGGCGTTCTCGACCAGCACGCGGTGGGCGGCGGCGGGGTCGGTCAGGAGGTAGTAGTCGACCCAGGCGAACCGGAACCGGCACACATCACCGTGCTCGCGCGCGCCGCGCGCCATCATCTCGAGCGGGTTCTGCCACGCGTCGAGCAGGCTGCCGATGAGGGGTAGGCCGCGAGGGCCCGGGGCGACGCGCGGCTCGGCGACGGTGATGGCGGTCGTGACCATGGGGCCTCCTGGCGGGTCCGCAGAATGTGAGGGTATCCTCATGTTTGTCAAGCCCGCGTCTGCCCGTGTATGAGAAAGCCCGTGCCGGTCCGTCGCCCGAGCGCCCGCAAAGCCGCGCCCTCACCGGCGAAGCGGTCGAAGCAAGAGGCCGACGAGCGCCGCGTCCCGACCCAAGAGCGCAGCAAAGCCAGGCTCGAACGGATCCTCGACGCCGCCGACGCGGTGTTCGCCGAGGTCGGCTACGCGGGCGCGACGACCGAAGAGATCGCGGCGCGCGCCGAGACGTCGATCGGCAGCCTGTACCAGTTCTTTCCCAACAAGAAGGCGCTCTTCGCTGCGCTCCGCACCCGCTACCTGGAGCGCGCGCGCGACCTCTTCGAAGACCTGCTCACGCCGCGCGCGCTCGCCCGACCCTGGCCCGATCTGCTCGACGACGTCGTCGATGCGTTCTGGCGCTTTCACTCCGAGTTGCCCGGTTTTCGAGCGGTCTGGGTTCACCAGTCGATCACCGCCGAGATGGTCGAGGCGGGCGATCGGATGAACCAGATCATCGCCGCGCGCGCGGCCGAGGTCATGGGGCTCGTGGCGCCACAGGTGCCGGCCAAGCGGCGCGCCGACGTCGCGGTCGCGCTGGTCGAGATGATCTCGGCCCTGCTCTTCGTGGCGGTGCGGCGCCCGGCGGGTGAGGCCGCCAGGCTCGTCACCGAGACGAAGGTGATGGCGCGGGCCTACCTGGAGCACGTCGTCACGGGTAGAGGCTGACGACCCACCCGTGCGGTGCTTCGCGCGGCTCGCCCGGGTCGAAAGGCTCGTCGCGTCGCGCTTCACCCTCGTTCACGCCGATGATCAACAGGCCGCGCGCGCCGGACAGATCGCGCACCGTCTTCTCGATCTTGAACTGCCCGAGCACGGGTACGACCTCGATGGTGGCCAGGGCCGAGCCGCTCGCGTCGACCTTCACGATCGCCCATCGGAACGCGACCGGCTCCTCCCACTCCGCGAGGAACGTGAGCTCGGCGTCGGGCTTGGACTTGTCGAGATCGAGCCACAGGTAGGCGGCGCCGAGCGGCTCGACGGGGCGGGTCTGCGTGAGCCGACGCGGGAGCGACGCGAACGGTACGCTCCACTCGAACCGCACCCGCCCGAAGCTGCCGTACTTCGCGACGTCGACCATCTGGGTCTCGTCGCTCCGCGAACCGAGAAAGGCGCGCGCCTCCATGAACTCGAGCAGCGTGTCGCCGATCGACGTGCCGTTGGCCTGCTGGGTGATGCGGAGCGCGTCGAATGCGTCGGGCTCGTCGACGAGCGGGCCCGCGCCTGCGCGCTGCGGCGTGATCGAGGCGAGCGCGAACGTGAGCTTGGCGGGCTCGCCCGTCCCGTACTTGTCCTCGAGAAAACGGGGAAACAAGAAGCTCCCGGGCGCCTGCTCGCCGGTCTGGCCGATGAACGTGCGCTCGGGGTTTCGTTGCGCGCGATCGACGCCGTCCATCTCGTGGGGCGTGCAAGGCTCGGCGAGCGCGCCCACGTGATCGGCGAGCATCGCGAGCGTGCCCGGCTCGATCGCGGCGTCGCGCCCGAGCAAGGCGACGCGCGCGACGCCGGCGGCGATGCGCTGAGCGTCGGCGCAGCCGACGACGCCGCGCTCGGGCGCGAGGACGAACCCGGTCGCGCGATCGAAGCCGGTGCCCGTCGCGCCGACGTCGCCGTGCCCGGTCACGTCGTCGCCGCCCGACAGGTAGACGTCGAGCCGCCCGTCTCCGCCGCGCGGCGTGTCCGGTAGCGGCAGCGGGACCCGCAGCGCCGCGAGCGTCTGGAGGGTGCGCGCGGCCACGTCGAGGACCTCGGCCGCATCCTCTCTCTTGACCGTGCACACAGACGTCGGCCCCGATCGCGCAGACCCGCGAGAAGCTGCCCACAGGGCGGATCGCGATGTCCGCGCGCGACGCCTCGCGCGACGCAACGGGGCTGGGCTCGGCCGGTGCAACGGCAGGGACGGCCGCCCCGGCCACGACCACGAGGAGAATGCACCCAGCCGACAGCCGCATCGGCCGCGACTGTCTCGTGCTTCGTGGCTCCGAGCAAGCCGGAGGTTTCGGATCCGCCCGGTTTCCAATACGCTCTCGCCCGGTTCTCCTCACGATGGGCTCCTCTTTCGACCCCTCCGGCAGCGTGGCGTTCGATGTCGGGACGGGGCGCATCGCTCTGTCGGACGGTGATCCCTACGTGATCGTTCCCGCCGCCGCGCTCGCGGCGCTCGCGGCGGGGCAGACCGACGCACGTGGGCTGGGGCGAGCCATCGGGGTAAAGGCGGCGGCGCGCGTGGGCCGTCGCCTCGGCGGCGAGGCCGGTTCGGGCCGTCTCGACAGGTCCGGGACCATGCCGCCAGCCGGCGCGATCGGTGACCGGCTGCGCCAGGCTTCGGCCGAGGCCCTCGTCGAGCTGCTCGGCGGCGAGATCGCGCTGCTCGGCCTCGGCAACCTTCGCCTCGAGCGCTGGGGCGGGGCGATGGTGTTCGTCCTCGATCCCTGCGCCATGGACGCGCGCGCCGACGACCTCGTGCTGGGGGTGATCGAGGGGGCATTATCCATTGCCACCGACCGCGAGGTCAGCGCGGCCGTCGTCGATCGCTCGCCTCGCGCGGCCCGCATCCTGGTCGGCAACCCCCGTGCGATCGCGTTCGCCGTCGAGCGCGCGCAGAGCGGCGTCTTCTTCACCGACATCATCCGCGACCTGCACGCCGCTCCACCCGAGGAGGCGCGGTGAGCCCCGACGATCGTCGCGAGGTCCTCGAGCAGCTGCTCGAACGGGTGCGCAGGAACGCCGCGGCCCGGAGCTTCGCGCCCGCCGCGGCTGAGACCAGCGGCGATCTCCAGCCCGCCGTCCACACGGGCGACAATGGCGTCGACGGGGCGCTGCACGGCGACGAGACCGCTCTGCCGGCCGCCTCACCGCCCGAGCATGCCGAACAAGACGACGCGTCGGAGCCGTACCTGGCTTCACCGGCGCCGCCGCCGGCGGGCCCGAGCCGGCCGCTCGTGCGTTTCGAGTTCGAGGACGAGCAGACGGCGACGGGCGATCCCTACCAGATCGAGGCGCTCGTCCTCGCCGAGGCGGCGGCGGCCGAGGCAGCGGCGCGCGGGCTCGACGATCCGCTCCCGGGGCCGAGCACGATCCCACCCGCGATGCCGCCCGGGCCGACCGCACCCGGATACGGCAGCGGCCCGCTCGAGCTCGACGATCTCGACTCACTCGGCGCTCCACCGCTGACGTCCGGCGAGGCCATGCCCCCGGCGTGGGTGCCGCCGCTGCCCCCACCGCCCGCGATCGACGAGCCGCCGGCGTACGTCGCGGAGCCGCCAGCCTACGTCGCGGAGCCGCCGGCGTACGTCGCGGAGCCGCCGGCGTACGTCGCGGAGCCGCCGCCGTCCGTTACCGAGATCGCAGACGATGACGAGTCCGTCATTGAGCTCGACGAGGCCGACCTGGCCTCCGTGCCACCCGAGCCGATGGCGCCGCCCGAGCCGCTGGCCGACCCGATGACGGCGGCCTACGAGGCTGGCCTGGGCGGCGCGCAGGCGTACGACGACCAGGGCCCCGAGACAGACCACGCCGGCTTCGTGGATCGACAATCGATCGAGGACATCGAGGCGGCGGTGCTGCCTACCGAGGAGCCAGCGTCGCCGGCCGAGGTCGCGCACGCCGATCCGGCGCCGGCGCCGCCCCGGATCGAGGAGCCGGCTCCCGAGTCGCAGCGCAAGGTGCGCGAGCTCGACCGGCCGATCGACGACGCCCTGGACGGCGTCGACGCCGAAGAGGAGCCGCCCCCCGAGTCGGGTGAGGTCGAGAGCCAGCGCTACCCCGCGCAAGCGGCCCCCATCGTCGACGAGGTCAGCGCCGACCGCCGGGTCGACGAGCCGGTTCACGACGAGGCCGCGCTCGACGAGGCGCCCACCCCGCCGCCGCGCTCGCGCCTCGCCGCCGACGCGGGCCCGTCCGTCACCGTCATCGAGCGCCCGCCGCCTCCCGACGTCGCGGTCGCGGCGTATGCCGGCGCACGCCCCCGCGCCGATGACTCGTTCGGCACCCTGCTCGATCGCGCGCTCTCACTCGGCGAGTGAGGTTCGGGTCTGGATCGCCCCTGACGTCACCTCACGGCGCGCAGCAGCCGCTGGAGGCGCCGCGTGAGCTTCTGATCGCCAGTGACCTCTTCCAGGGCGCGGATGACGTCGCGCACGCGGGCGAGGTCGAGCGTCGCGGCTT
>CALKVR010001296.1 GCA_938004815.1 uncultured Polyangiaceae bacterium
CCGCGCCGGCCGCTTCCGCAGTCGCCGACGCGCCTCCGAGCGCCGAGCCGTTAGAGACGCCGGTAACCCCCGATCCTTACGAGCCCTCGAGCGAGGCCGCCGAGACGGCGCCGCCCATGCCGGGGAGCTGAGGCTACGGCGTCGCTGCGCTACTCGGCAGCCTCATCGAGCTCGCGTGCCAGCCTCTCCAGAAGCTGACGCTTCACGCGCCGGCGCTGGAACGGGTTCAGCTTGCCGAACCGCGCGTGCTTGTACGTCGACTGCGGCATCAAGAGCTTCGCGCCCAGGACCTGGACGAGGCCCGCGGGCTGCGTGCCGCCCGTCTCGTCGATGATCTCGGCGGCGACGAGCGCGCCGGTCTCGGCCGCGCCCTCCATGTAGCCCTGGAAGTCGAGCGACGTGTGCTCGCCGCAGAAATGGATGTCGCCCTCGCGCTCGCCCTCGAGTCCGAAGAACGCCCATTGGCCCGGGTGGTAACACGCGTAGCTGCCCTTCATGGTCGGGACGGTCGGCCAATGCATCCGCACCGCCGTGCCGGTGAACGCGGCCTGTGTGCCCGGCCAGACCTGCTCCAGGTCCGGCAAGACGGCGTTGGCCCACTCGAGCTCGGTCCCGTTGCCGGCGGCGAGGCCCTGCTGCCCACCGAGGAAGTTGGTGAGGATGCCGTGGGTGCCGTCTTGCCCGATCGTCGTCTCCCACGTTTGTTGGATCGAGAAGTCGGTGGTCAGGCTGCCGTTGGCGCTGTTGGTCATGTCGCGCCACACCCGCGACGAAAAGCCCATCATGACCTTGGCGTTCGTGCCGTAGCCGAGCTCGTCGATCATCGCGCGCTTTTCCTCCGAGAGCGTCAGGCCTTCGAGATCGACCTCGCGCAGCGTCGTGAACGGCACGGCAAAGACGATGCGCGTGTACTGCGCGGTGACGGGCCCGTTCGGCGTCTCGAAGATGAGCTCGTAGCCCTCTTCCGAGTCGCGCGCCTTGACGAGCTTGTGCTCGAGCAGAACCTGCCCGGGGTCGAGCGCCTCTGACAAGAGTCGAGGGAACGACTCGTTGCCGAGGTGGGTGTGGTAGCGCTCGTCGCTGTCGCCGAAGATGCGGAAAGGGTCGGGCGGGTCGGCGCCGATCAAGTAGATGAGGTTCAACGCCGACTGCTCGCTGTTCTCGAGCCCGTACTCGCCCCGGTAGGCCACCTGGAGCACGTTGTGGAGCTCGGGGTAGGTGGCGACGGGCACGTTGTCCTTGAGCCACTGGTCGAGCGTCGTCACGTCGAGGGCGTCGAAGGCGGTGAAGTCGTCGGGGTTGTCGGCGGCCTCGAGCGCGGCCTGGAAGGTCGGCGCGACCTGGTTGAACTGCTGCTGAATGACGGCGTTGTCGACCAGCGTCCCGCCGATCCAATAGGTCTCGGTCTCGATCCCGGCCGGCTCGGCGGCGCGATCGTCCAGCTGGAGCCCGAGCTGCTGGGCAAGCTCGTGCAGGGTGGTGTGACCGGTGTCGATGAGCTCGCCGCCGAGCTCGCAGAGCTGCGTCGCCGCCTCGGGGAACACCCCCGTCGCCGTGAACATGCGGCCGCCCACGCGCTTGCCCGCCTCGTACACCGTCGCGATGATCCCGGCCTCTTTGAGGCGGTAGGCGCAGTGGATGCCTGCCATTCCGCCGCCCACGATCGCGATCTTCTCCTCGCCAGCCGGAAACGTCTCTTCATCACAGCCCGCGATCGCGGGCAGAGCACCGAGACCGGCGGCGCCGACCGATGCTTGGAGGAACGCGCGGCGACGCGCGAGGGCCTGCTCGGGGCTCCGGGCCCACCCCGAGCCAACCGAGAGACCGTTGGTATGGAGCGCCTGCCGAAAGGCTCGTCGAAGAGAGGAGAAGAGCGGAGTCTTGGCCATGCGGTGAGGCTATACGCCTCGTCCCGCGGTCGCCAAGCGTCACCGGCGGGGCAGCACGGTCAGGACGGCACGGCGAGGGTCACGAGGTTCGTGCCCCGCGCCACCAGGCTGACCGTCCAGCGGCCCACGATTTCGCCATTCCTCGTGACGGTGAGGGCCCGGGCCAGGACGCCGGTCCGCCAGCGGTCCACGGCCACGCCGTCACGCGAGCCGCCGAATGGCTGGAGGGTCCGCCGAACGCACTCGTCCTCACACGCCTGAAGACCGTCTTGAATGGTGTCGGTCGCGCGGAGGACGGCGTCGTGCAGGCTCATGGCTCTCTCGTTGGTACGGATCCTCCGGCTCGACGCTAAAGTCGGCCGGCTCGTCGAGGTCGGTTTCACCCCTCAACGCGTGCAGGGGCACCTCGAGATCGGGTCGGGGGCCCTCGTCGTTCCAGATCTCGTCGATGTCCTCGTTCGACGTCGCCGACTCCACGTACTCCTCGGCGAGGTGCTCGGCGAGCGAGCAGGCGGCGTCGTCATCGGCGCGCGCCGAGGGCTCCGCCCCCATCTCGAGCGGATCTTGCAGGAACGCGTTGCCGTCGTCGGGGCGGGCGTGCACGGGGCGATGCGGGTTGTGTTTCGGTGCTGTGAGCATCTGCGATAGCGGAGCATCGGGCGTGCCGTCGCGTCCGCGGCGATCGCGCCCGACTCCGCGCGCACCGTGCGAGCAGGCGGGCCGCGCGCGGGGCGGCCCGCCTCGATGAGGCTCGCCGACCTCAGCGGCGGCGGCGCAGGCGCATCACCAGCGCGGCCAGCGAAGCGACGCCGAACACGGCGAACGGCGCACCCGCCGATCGGCCCGGCGCAGCTCGAGTCGGCCTCGACGCTACCCTCGACCTCGACGCTGACCTCGACGCTGCCGCCGAGGTTCTGGATGGCGTCGATGCAGTCTTGGAGGTTGTTCTGGTAGTCGACCCACTCGCCGTCGCAGAACATGGCGCCGTCACCGCTGCACTGGCCGCTGCACTCCACCTCGAGATCGGCCTCGCAGCCCGCATCCAGCTCGGCGTGGCAGTCGATCTGGCAGTCGACGTTGGCCTCTGCCGAGCACGAGCCGCTGCAGCTCGCCTGGCATTTGGCCTCGCAGTCCGCCGAGCCGGGCGTGCCCGAGCACGAGGCCTGGCACTCGGCGTCGGCCTCGGCGCGGCAGGTCGCCTCGCACTCGGCGCTGCTGCCCGCGGCCTGGCACTGCGCGGCGCAGTTGGCCTGCGCGCGCGCGGTGCAGCTCGCCGTGCAGTCGAAGCTCGGCGGATCCACCGTGCACTGCGCCGAGCACGACGCGCTGCACGTCGTCGTGCACGTGACGCTCGCCTCGACGTCGCACTGCCCGTCACACTCCACCTCGCCGTTGGCCCAGCACGCCGCGTCGAAGCTCGCTTGATCGCACTGTCCCTCGCACTCGACGTCGGCGAGGACCTCACAGCTCGCCTCGGCGCCGACGTGGATGTCGCCGCAGGCGTCGAGGCCCGTCTCGTCGGCCGCGTGCGCGGTTCGAGAGACGAGCAGCACGGATCCGGCGGCGAGCGAGAGCAAGACGAGCGAACGGGACGAAGAACGCATGGAAGAAACCTCCTGGCGACAAGAGCGCCGCGGAGGCATGAGCAACCGCCGCGCCACCCTCGCGATCCTCCCGTTCGGCCGCCCCCGGGCCGCTCCGCGCCGTCTCGCCACGTGCTCGCGCGCGACGAACGTGCGCCACGTCACGGGGCGTCGCCGCCTCCTTGTCCGAACCCGCCACGCTGTTCCGTCTAGACGTCGGGCGGCACATCGGTCAAAACGCCGCTCTCGCCCTCGTAGCTCAGTGGATAGAGCAGCGGTTTCCTAAACCGAAGGTCGTGCGTTCAAATCGCGCCGGGGGCGCCGCATCCTCATGGGCCCAGCGCTCATCGTGTAATCTCGGCGCGTGAGCACGCTCGCCTGTGACGGCTGCGGAGCACCGACGCCCGCGGGGGACATCGAGCTCGACGCGGACGGCCGGCGGCTTTGCCGGCGCTGCCGCGCGAACGCGCAGGTGAAGGCGGCCGAGTCGGTCCAGCGGCGGCACGGTGCGCGGCGTCGGTGCCGGCGCTGTGACACGTTGACGTTCGTGCGCGGCGACCCGATTCAGCCGCTCCACATCTCCGGCGGTGGCCCCGCCGGCGAGAGCTCGGCGCCTCTGACGGTGGCGCACCCGTTTCGGTGCACGACCTGCGGCGTGAGCACGATCCTGATCGGGTGGCTCGGCTTCGCCGTCCTCTTCGTGGGCGCGATCACGGTCGGCGGCGCGATCCATCACGAGACCGGGAGCTGGGTCGCGCCGGTCGGCTTCACCGTGATCTTGCTGGGGCTGATCGCGCGCGAAGTGTTCATGCGGCTTCGCTATCCGACCCGATGAGCGGACGCTGTAGACTGAGCGTCCCTTGGCCCTCAACCGACGCATCCTCCTGGCGCTGTTATCCCTGACCGCACTCGGCTGCCCTCAAGAGAAGAGCAAGGCGTCCGAAGAGACCGACGACGACGACTCCGACAAGAAGAAGAAAAAGAAGAAGAAGAAAAAGAAGAAGGACGAGGACGACGAGGAGACGGAGAAGACGGCGGCTGCGACGGCGACCGCCGCCCCGAAGCCGCCCCCGACCGCGACCGCGACCGCCAAGGCCGAGGCCTCGAAGGTCCCCGACCTCGCCGTGGGCCAGTGGGCTCGCTACGACATCGCCGATGGCCCCGAGCGCGCCTCACAAGAGCTGCGCGTCACCAAGGTCGATGGCGACGGCACCGTCACCCTGGAGATCGAGGGCAAGCAAGTCGGCTCCGAGTCGGTGACCGAGGCCGTGATCGAGATGAAGGACCGGTCGACGCCCGAGGGCATCGTGGTGAAAGCGGCCCGGGTGAAGACGCAGACCGGCATCGTCACGCTGCCGCCGAGCGGCATCGCCGTGAGCCTGAAGGACGAGGTCCGCATGCTCGTATCGCCGCCGTTCGGCAGTGGAAAGCAGGAGGACGTGAAGACGCCGGCCGGTGATTTCGCCGGTTGCACGGTCGATGAGAAAAAGGTGTCCGAGGGCGGCGCCCAGATCACGCGCACGACGTGGTGGCACGCCACCGTCCCGATCACCGGTCTCGTCAAAGAGGTCGAGCGGATGAAGTCGTCGACCAAGACGTACACCCTGGCCGCCTTCGGGATGACAGGCGGGAAAAAGGCGTTCTGAGCCCCGCTCGCGGCTACTTCGGCGGGTCGATGGGCTTGTAGATCTCGAGCCCGATCTTTCGCCCCGTCATCATCTCGAGCAGCTTGAGCATCGCCTGATCGACGTCGGGGTCGATATCCTGCAAGACCTTCTGGAGCGCGGGGGCCCCGATCTTGGAGACGCTCATGACGTCGAGCTTCCACGTGCCGCTCTCACGGTAGGCGCGGAACCCGAGGTCGGGGGGAACCTCGTCCTTTCCGGAGCGGATGCCGATCTTGCCGAGATCGCCCTCTACCTCGACCGCGCCGGGCTCGAGGGTGCGCGCCTCTTCACCGACCATGCCCTCGTTGACGGCGTGGACGAAGAGCCCCTTGCCGTCCGACTTGCGAAGGCGATCGGCGTCGACGCGCGCGCGCACGATGACGACCATGAGCCGATCCATCAGCGGCTTCTTGCGGACGTCGGCCTCGGCCGCGTAGAGCGCGTCTTTGCGCACCGCCTCGAAGTAGGTGATGGTCGGCTCCGCTACCAGCGCGGCGGCCTTCTCGCCGTCGCGCGCGTAGATCGCCTTCTTGTAGTCGGCCAGGAGCGCGCGGAGGGCAGCGTCGTCGGCCGCTCGTGAGATCGGCGTTGCGCTCGCGGACGCGACGGCCCCGCTCGCCGATGCGGCGGTCGCGGCGGTGGACGACGCTGCCGTGGGCGACGCCTTGTTTCCCTCGCATCCGACGACGAGCAGCGCCAAGCCGAGAGCCAGATCACGCGATCGCATGCGCGACCCGTCGCCTGGCTGCGAGCTCGTGGCAAGCCCGGTCAGTTGCAGGCGAGGTTGATGTTGCCGGCGACGGTGCAGGTCACGCCGTTGCACATGATGAGGACGCCCGGTGCGCCGCAGAAGTACTCGCCGTTGTCGCCGGTGAATGCCTCGGGCGCGGCGCAGTTCAGGAGCCCGCAGCCGTCGGTGTCTTGCGGGTACTCCTTGTCCTGGTCGCCGTCGCAGTCGTAGTCCCACGCCATCCCCGACATCGGATCCACTCCCGGGCGAGGATCGGCGAAGTACGCCATCTGCCCCGGGAACACGTTCGGGTTCATGTCGTCGCAGTCGCACGGGTCGGGGGCACCGCAGCAGCCCGGACCCGCGCGGTCGGCGCCGTCGCCGTCCTGATCGCAGCCGGGCGTGCCGCTGCTCGTGGACGAAGCGTTCGAGCTTGATGCCGTCGTCGAGGCGGCGCTGCTGCTCGTAGTCGTCGCGCCGCTGGTGGTCGAGGCAGTGGCTTGTGTACTCGAGCTCGACGAGCCACCGCCGGCGCCGGTGCTCGTGCTGTCATCACCGCATCCGAGCATGGCGACCGCGGCAGCCGTAAGCCAAGCCTTGGAAGACAAAAGCATCATCCCACCAGGATAACGCATGCGCTGGCGCGGTGTGCCCTCGAGCCGCGTGATCGCCTCGATCGCGGCCGTCGCCGGTCAGTGGCACTCGAGCACGAACGTCGTGTTCTGCTGGCAGACGTTGCTCATGTCGCAGTAGGTGTAAGGCACCGTCTGGCCGCATGGCGGCGTGGGGCCGGCCAGGCCGTAGTGCTCGGCGCCCGGGGTCTGCGCGCAGTTGACCGCGCCGCATTGCGCGAACGTGAACTTCGGTTCGTCGGCTCCGCTGCAGTTGTAGTCGAACGTGCCGCCGTTCATTCGCGGCTCGTCGAACCACTCGGTCTGCCCCGGGAACACGTCCGGGTCGGCGTCGTCGCAGTCCACCATCATCGGGTCGTCGCAGCACTCGGGCGAATTCTTGGGCGCCGTGTCGCCGTCTGCATTGCACGAGACGTCCCAAGGCCCCTGGCAGCCCGGGCTCGAGCTCGTGGAGCCGCTCGTGCCGGTGCTCGGGCTCCCGGTCGATGTGTTCGACTCGGTACCGCCCCCGCCCGCACCTCCTGCGCCCTCGAACGTCACGTCGGGGAACGTGCATGACCAGCAGGCGACACACGTGCTGCTCGCGATCAAGCGCATCATCAACGACATGCGAGGTTCACTCCGCCCGTGATGCTGCAGCTCAGGAGCATGCAGTCGATTCGTGTGCCCGGGGCGCCACAAAAGTACTCGTTGCCGTCGCCCTGAAAGGCCACAGGGGCAACGCAGTCGAGCAGACCGCAGCCGTCGTTGTCCGCTGGCCACTGCTTCTCTTGCGTACCGTCGCAGTTGTAGTCGAACGCATCGGGAGCGTTGGGCGCGACGTTCGGGCGCGGCTCGTCGAAGAACGTCGGCTGCCCTGGAAACACGTTCGGATCGGCGTCGTCGCAGTCGCACGGGTCGGGGGCGCCGCAGCAACCCGGCCCGGCCCTGTCGAAGTCGTCGCCGTCCAGGTCGCAATTGGGTGGTGGCGCGCCACCGCTGCCGCCCTCGCCGCCCTCACCGCCGCCGCCGGTGCTCCCGGCGCTAGAAGATGACGACACCGTACTGGTGCTCGTCGACGATGCCGTGTCGCTGGTGCTCGCCGTCGTCTGCACCGACGTGGTGGGCGCGCCGCCCGCGCCGCCGGCGCCGGTCGTTTCGCTGTCGCCACATGCCACAGTGAGCGCGATCGAGCAGACGAAGAAGCGACGAAGGACACAAGCCGTCATGGTCGAACGATAGCTCAAAGAATCCAACGCGCTGCACACGGTTTCGCTGCGATCCGAGGGATCGCAGGGTCGCGTGCGACCGGCCGAGTCTACCGCAGCGCGCGGGGCGCTCGCCATACGTTGGGCGCGCGTGGCGCAACGCCTCGGTGTCCTCTTGGCGCACGCCCGAGGGCGTCACAAGTCCGTGGCACGCGCGGTTCGGAGTGGCGCGCGATTCTTGCATCGGACCCGCAGCTCAGGACGTATGGCTGCTTCTTCACCGCTTGCGCGCTCGTTGCCCGAGGTCGGTCCCCGTAGGACGGGGGCGACCACGCTCCCCGCGGCCGTTCGCGCCACCCGCGCTTCGCGCCCCTCGATCCAGGGGTACGAGCTGGGCGAGCTGCTCGGAGAGGGCGGCATGGGTCAGGTGTTCGCTGCGCGCGACCTGCGGGCCGGAGCCGACGTCGCGATCAAGGTTCTGCGGGCGGAGCTGATCGGCAACCCCGACGCGTCGGCGCGCTTCGAGCGCGAGGCCATGCACACGAGCGCGCTGGCCGGGCTCCATGCCGTCCGAGTGCTCGACGTGGGCGTCGCCGAGAGCGGGCAGCCGTACATGACGATGGAGCGCCTCGACGGCTCCGATCTCGGCAACCTGCTCGACGAACGCGGCCCGTTCCCCATCGATCAGGCCCTCTTCTGGGTTGCGCAGGCGTGCGACGCCATGACCGAGCCGCACGAGCGCGGCATCGTGCACCGCGATCTCAAGCCCTCGAACCTGTTCTGCGCGATGACCAATGACGGTCTCGTCCTCAAGGTGCTCGACTTCGGCATCTCGCGCGCGACCGAGGACAGCCGCCTGACGCGGACGCTCACCGCGGTGGGCACGCCCATCTACATGTCCCCCGAGCAGGCACGATCGGAGCACGCGATCGATCATCGGGCCGACGTCTGGTCGCTGGGCGTCATCCTCTACGAGCTCTTGACCGGTCAGGTGCCGTTCGAGGGCAAGTCGCCGACGTCGACCGCGCTCGCCGTGTGCTCAGCCACACCCTTGCCGCCGAGCCATCACCGGTCCGAGATTTCTCCGACTCTCGACGCGGTAGTGATGCGCGCGCTCGAGAAGGACCCGGCGCGTCGATACAGCGACGTGCGCGAGATGCGCGCGGCCCTCGACGCCGTGGCGTCGGGCGTCGACGCGCTCACGCCCGCAGCGCTGGAGCCGGCCGTCTTCGAGCCCACGCTCCCGGCGCCCGAGACCCTCCAGCCCACGTTGCCGGTGCCGATTCGGGCGCCTCGCGCCAAGCGTGTGCCGAGGAGCCGCGCGGTGGCGGCGGCGGCGGCGCTCGGGATGTTCGGGCTTCTCCTGGTCCTCGCCGCGCCGGGCGCCCAGGCGAGCACGCTGCGGGTGTTGGCCGAAGCGCCGCTCGCGCATTTCGCCGAGCGCTCGATCGCCACCCCGGCCGCGCCGCCCGCTCTCGAAACCGCAGTCGAGGAGGCGCCCGCGCGAGCAGCGTCACCTGCGCCGCGCTCGGCCCAAGCCGGTGGCGCTCCGTCGTCGAGCCCCGCCCATCGGGCCTCCCCGTCGGAACCCCACCGAGCCGCGCCGGCAGCTCGCTCGCGACCGAAGTTCGATGAGCGTCACTGATCGCTCGGCCCTCTTCTTGGCTCTCGCGCTCACGGGCTGCGATCTCGTGCTCGATCTCGACGCCGAGGGCGCCGTCGCGGGGGCAACGGGTGGCGGCGCCGGCGCCGGCGGCACGGGAGGCGACGCCTGCGAGGGGCACGCCCGCTTCGATGGGCAACAGCTGATCGCCATCGAAGATGATCCGCACTTGGACAAGGACGACGACCTCTCCATCGTCGCGCGTCTCCGGCTCGATGCGGGCACGGTCGCTCCGGGCGGAGGTGTCTACGCCGGGACGGTCTTCAGTCGCGTCGATCCGGCGCGCGAGAAGGGCTACGAGCTCGCGCTCACAGAGCCCGACGATGACGGTGCCGTCTACCCCGAGCTCCGCGTGTCCACCGGCGAGGAGCCGTGCACTTGCCGCGGCACCTTGCCCGTCCCCGCCGACCGATGGGTCTCGGTCGCGGCCGTGTTCGCCACCAAGAAGCTCGGTCCCGACCGCGACGCGGCCGTGTTCGTCGACGGTCAGCTCGCCTGCGAGGTCTCGTGTGACGACGAGAAGCCGGGCACGTTCCACGGCGTCGCCGCCATCGGCGCCGCGAGCGACCTCGGGTCCGGCTTTTTCGTGGGGGCCATCGCCGAGATCTCCATCCGGCGCTTTCAAGGCGGCGACGTCGCGGGCGGATGCGGCGCCGAGGCGTACCTACACGTCTCCTTCGACGCCGCGCTCGAGCAGTCGTTCGCCGCCGACTGCCCCGACGCGATCGAGCTGACCCTCGGCGCCTCGAGCGCTCCCGGCCCCGACGATCCGGAGGTGGTCACGTGCCCCTGACCCGACGGCTCACGGCGGTCGCCGCTCTCGTCGCGACAGGTGTCGTCGGCTCGAGCGAGGCACGCGCCGCGACCCCGCAGGAGCTCTACGACGAGGCGTGGGCGGCGATGGACAAGAAGGACTACGAAGCCGCGTGCGAGCTCTTCGAAGAGAGCTACGAGGCATCGCGCGCCACCGGCCCGCTCCAAGGTCTCGCTGCCTGCTACGAGGCGCGGGGCTTTCTGCTCCAGGCGCGCGCGATGTGGCTCTCTGCGATCGAGGTCCTCCCGCCCGGCAGCGCGAGCGCGATCGAGGCCAACGCCGCCGCCCAGCGCCTGACGCGTCGGCTCCCTTCGGTCAGCGTCCGCCTCGCCCCCGGCACCCCGGCGTCGTCGCGGATCGAGCTCGACGGCGTCGTCGTCACCGACAGCGCAGCACGGCCAGTTGACCCTGTCCTCGAGCACGTCATCCGGGTCACCGCTCCTGGTCACGAGCCATCGGAGGTTCGGGTGCGCCTCGCCGAACGCGAGCGGCGCGACGTCGTCGTCGCGCCGGGCCCGGAGGCGAGGGGTGCCGCCGCGATCGGGCCAGTTCGCGGATCCGGGATCGCGCTCCTCACGCTCGGAGGCATCGGCCTCACGGCGGCGGCCGTCACCGGCGGCATGATGATCGGCGAGAGCCGAATCGTCGACGCAGGGTGTCCCGGCGAGGGGCGCGTCGGATGCGACGCGGCCGCGCTCGACGCGGCCGAGCGGGCGCAGGCCCTCTCGCCCTGGAACATCGCGTCGTGGGTCGTCGGCATCGCGGCGACCGGCGCCGGCATCCCGATGGTGATCGTGGGAGACGACGCGGCGGCCTCGGGGCCCCGCACCGAGCTCGGCGTGGGCCCCGGCTCGATCACGCTCGAGCTGGTGTTCTGAGCGCCCGCGCGAAAAGGATCAGAGGATCCGCGAGCCGCCGCCGAAGCCGAGCTGTTTGGCCAGTGACCTGAGCTCCTTGGCTCGCGACTTGAGCGTCTTGGAGCGGCTCGTGTGGACCCTCGCGCGCGAGTCGGCGGCGCGCGCTTCACGGTCGGCGACCTGGGCCTTTGCCAGG